>JAYTPC010000176.1:0-2335 GCA_043747425.1 Bdellovibrionales bacterium | reverse complement strand
TAATGAAACTCCTTTTAGCTCTAGGCAGTCTTTTTCATGAACTGCATTCTACGCGTAAAGAATCGCCTGCTTTATGGTTACATGGCAAAAGTAATACATATAAAAGCTGGTTTCTAGTGAATTTCCTAAAAACCAACTTCTGCGCTGATTTGGTATTTGGCCTTCCGAAGCAAGGAGATTTTAAATATGCTAGTTTATGTGAAAACACCAACCGAGGCGTGATTTTCATGGACGAATTTCGAAGTTCCAACTTTACCTCTGAAAGCTCAAGCCTTATAAGCCTTTTGGACAATTCGCCTTTAGATATTTCTCGTAAGCATTTGCCTTCTAAAGAAATTGTTTCAAAGCACAATTGGGTTGTAAGCACGAACGAATCTTTGAACCAAACTGCTTGGGGTGGTATAGACCGCATTGCTTTAACTCAGCGTTGGCTACCTATCGAGTTTAAAAAGCAAAAGTCTAAAAAATCTACTGATGAACTTAAAAGCTTAACCGAAGAGTTCGCTGGTTTAGGCCTTTTAGCTAACTATGTCTACATAAAAGAAACCTACGGTAGAGAAGCTCGTTTACCGGGTTCTTGGAAGCTAAAAGCTTTAACTTAAGATCCAAAGAGTTTTGCAAAAGCAAGAACTCAATTTGCAAAACCCGTAAGTTTGTTTTGGCTTTTTTTTCCAATTTGTTTTTAAAATCAAAATGTGCTTAGATAGCGGGCTTTATTTTGTGCATTTTTGTTTTTTAGGCTTGTAAAAAAGAGTCGATCGTAGGCCTAAGCCCTTTTAGGGCTTGGGCTGAAGGTCGACGACCAGTGCTAAAAAAGCAAAAAAAGTCAAAAAAATAGTTTTTTTTCAAAAACGAAAACTTTCGCGTTGATCATCTATCTTGGTAATCAACGCGAAAGGCGTCGTTGCGGCTTCGAATGCCTTTTTTTCGTGGCATTTAGCTGTGGCTTCGGGTGTACTGCAGCTTTGCTACATACCGGCTAACCATGCGCTACAGTTTTGTAAAAAATGGTTAAAATAACAACCTTTTTAACTTATGAAAACATCAACTTATTGTTTTAACGAAAAGTATTCTATTACAGTTGTACTCTCAAAATTACCTTATTACCGTGGGGCTAGAAGATTGCCGACGGCTAAAGATTTACATTTACGGTGTGAAAACGCGGTTAACATTTTACACGCTAAGCATAGCTGCTCGTTTTATTCAATAACCATTCGTTTGGTACCTTTGTCTTCAAGAACCGCAGATGACGAGTGGCGTGCTTTGCCGGAACTGGTTAATGGGCTAAGTAATGCTTTGCAAAAGCATTACTTAGTTGCAGGTGCAGTTTTAGGTATTGAGATTTCTCAAAAAGTGCAGGGCCGGTCAAATACTTTTATGGCTGGTAGGCCTCACGTTCACATCTTCCTTGCCGTTTACAACGATTTTCTTTCTCCGAGCGTCTTTGATGTTCGAGAAGATTTAAGCTTAAATTCCTCGTGGGACGTCCAAGTTAAGCCTGTTCCTTCTAGTACACAAGCAGCTCTTTCAAAGGACGTTTGTGCTGCGTTAAAGTACCCTTTAAAAGACTCTCGTAGTCAGCTAATGCAAGAGGCATGCAGTCATTATCTAAACTCAACGCCTGCCATGATACATTCAAACAATCGTTTAGTGGGTAATCCGTTTGTATCTTTAGGCGAGTATCTGAAGTTGAAAGGTTATCCTTTAAGCATAGTTGCTCACGGAAATTCTATTGGTGTACCCAGCGTTCAACGCTATGACCGCAGTGGTGGCTTTGTGGTTCAATCTCGCTTGCAAATGGCTGCTTTTATTCGAAACGTTTGTTTGCAGGAGGGCCTTGCTTTCTACAAAGGCCATCTTTGGCGTTTAGAATCACCTAGCCTTTATACTTGGAGTCGTTGGATTTCGGTAACTGATTTTGGTGCAAGAGTGCTTGGTAACCTAGATTTACCGGCTGCTTACTTAGCCAAATATCATTCATCAGCGGCTTGGGTTTTAGGCGAAGGCAGCTCTACGAAATTAGAGGCTTCAACGCAAGTATTTCCTCGTTTAAACTTTGCAGCGCACCATTGGGAATTTAACGACGGTCTGTATGATTTGCTCACTGGTGACTTTATAACAAAGGCTATCCCTTTTACTAGCGCGAGTGTTCATCATCGTATAAACTTTGAAACGTTAATTTTCCCAAATGATCTTCTTGCTTTTATGCACAAGCTTTGTAATCCTAACCAAAATGTAATGAAACTCCTTTTAGCTCTAGGCAGTCTTTTTCATGAACTGCATTCTACGCGTAAAGAATCGCCTGCTTTATGGTTACATGGCAAAAGTAATACAT
>JAYTPC010000175.1:0-2881 GCA_043747425.1 Bdellovibrionales bacterium | reverse complement strand
CTTGTTCAATCGCGCGGGTGGTGGAACTGGTAGACACGCAGGTCTAAGAAGCCTGTGTCGAAAGATGTAGGGGTTCAAGTCCCCTCTCGCGCACCAAATTTTCTATTTCGCCGTCAGGCGCATGATCGTGATGTCATCAGGAAATGAATCACTTCCCTGGTGATCTACCAATTTTTGCAGAATCTGCGAACGCCATTCTTTAGAATCTAAAACTTTTTGTAAATCACGATTAAATTGCCTGTCATCATAAACCTGGCCATTCTTTGGAGTTAGCTCTACACAACCGTCGGTGAAAAACACAACACTGTCACCCAGCTTGAAATTAATTTTGTGTTCGATAAACATGTCTGTTTCTTCTTTAAAAAACTTCGCATCGATTAACGGATTTGCATCCATGTCTAAAGCTGTATAACCCTCTTTGTGTTTTAGAAGAGCTATCGGTGAGTTTGAATTCGTATACGTTAAGTTCTGATTTTTTGTATCAAATTTGAATATCTGAATTCCAATTCCGTAATCTAATTTATAATCGGTGTACCGCTTCGCAAACTGTTTTAAAATATGACTCACAGTTGCCGCTGGGTTTTCTTCAAACAAAGATTTTAATGTACTTTTAATTAAGTAAGTAATCTGTGCCGCAGATGTGCCGTGACTAGTAACATCAGCGACGTAACAAAGTATATGGTCTTCATTTTTTAAGACATCATAAAAATCGCCGGATAAGGTGTCACAAGACTTGTACAAAACCCCTACAGCCATCTGATCAAATTCTATATTTTCAGGTGCTAGCAATGATCTTTGAATTTTTTTGGCTTCTAGTAATTCTCTGCGAGCTAATGTTGTTTTCTCACGCAGCGACAAAAGGTTACGCACCCTTACTAATAATTCATCTCTTGAAAAAGGTTTAAATAAAAAATCATCTGCGCCGGCATCTAGCAAATCAAACTTCGTACTTTCCATCGCTTTCGCAGTCAGAATAACAAATGGTATTTCCTGCAAATCCGGATTTAACCGAATATTTTTAATCAGTCCAGCTCCATCAAGCTTGGGCATCATTAGATCTGACAAAATTAAATCTGGCGTGTGTATTTCTAATATTTCTAACGCCGCAACACCATCCCATGCCAATAGTAGGTTATAACTATCACTTAATAAATTAATTAAATAATTTCTTAAATCATAATTGTCATCAACATATAAAATGATTTTTTTCTTTGGATCAAATCCTAAAAGATATTTTTCATTCCATTTTTTGTGCTCTTCGATCCCTGCGGTGTCTGAAAGGCCTTCATTCACTGTTTCTGCTTGCTGCTTTACAGAGTCATCTTCTGAAAAAATATTTGGGTTAATTTGATTCTCGGTCAAGTGAGATTTTCCTAGTCTTAAACTAACGCTAAACGTAGTTCCTTTGCCGTATTCACTGTTAACTTTTATTTCGCCACCATGAAGTTTTACGATTTCTTGAACCAGAGAAAGACCAATTCCAGTTCCTGCATAATCTTTTGAAACACTGCCAGTGGCTTGGCGAAAACGATCAAAAATTAAATGCAGCTGGTCTTCTTTGATTCCCATTCCTGAGTCACTAACATCTATAATCAATTTATCATTTTCTACATTTGCCGACAAAGTCACTTCGCCTTTTGCCGTAAATTTAAATGCGTTCGACAATAAATTGAAGATCACTTTATCTAGATTGTCTGGATCTACATAAATATCACCAGCTTTAAGATTTGTTTGCACATTCACATTTAGCTTTAAAGATTTCTTAACGGCCATTGCCTGAAATTGCTCAGCCCGACGAATTAAAAACTGATCTAGATTAGCTAGCGGAGAAAATTTTAAATCTAAGCCACCTTGCTCCATTTTTTCTAAATCCAAAATTTGATTGATGAGCTGAAGAAGTCGATTTTGATTTCGTCGAACAATCGGAATTTGCTTCGCAGTATCTTGGGCGTCTCGCTCGATCATGTCTAGCGATCCCAAGGTCAACGCAATCGGCGTTCTAAATTCATGCGAAATATTGGCAAAGAAAGTTGTTTTCATGTTGTCCATTTGCTTTAATAAATCGACTTGCGCTTTTTCTTTTTTGACTAGTTCATCGCGGATTTTTGCCAGACTGTTTACAAGAACTCCAAAATAGGAGGGCACCAGCACCAGTGTAACAATAAAAGATATTGCTAGCTCTATGTGCTGATGCCAGAAAGGAGTTAGCACAACACTGATACTAAACGCAGTTAACGAGAAAATTTGGCAGCTAATCAAAAGCCGCTGCCCGAATCTCATCCCGTTACCTAAAATAATCCAAAGATAGACGGCAAAAAACATAGTTCCAACATTACCAACAGTCATGACATAAGCGGTCATAATTGAATCTATAATTTGCCCAGTAAGAATACGCCCCGTGGATGGCTTTACATTTTTATTAAATTTAAATAATAAAATTTGATACATACCCCAAAACAAAACAACAGTGCCCGCAACCATTTTGTAAAACTCACCGGAATCTACGACGTTTTTGTATTTCGAAAAGCTAAAAGCTACGAAAAAAAATGCGATGACCACGACAAAGCCCAGGGTAAGGCGAACTTTAGCTTGTCTTAACTCCTGCATCAAAACCACAGAATCGCTTAAGCTTGGATCTCGCAGGTAAGCCTGCTTTTTGAACATAGAAATAGCGGATTGCTTTAACATCTGAATAAAGAATCTGCTATAAACCAAAGTTCGTCAAACGGACCTAGCCCGTGATTAACCTTGAACAAATCTGCCTACTTTGATTTACTGCCACCCAGTACCAAAGTTCAGCGCGGGTGGTGGAATTGGTAGACACGCAGGTCTCAGAAGCCTGAGTCGAAAGATGTAGGGGTTCAAGTCCCCTCTCGCGCAC
>JAYTPC010000174.1:0-11206 GCA_043747425.1 Bdellovibrionales bacterium | reverse complement strand
TTTTCCGCGGATATCCACGAAGAATTCTGAATTCTCGCTTGATTTGGAAGAATCAACATAAGCGATTCCAATAGGTTCATCAAGAGTTGGTGAGTGCGTCCCGCTAGTAACCCAGCCTATTTTTTGACCATCTGCGGTTTTAATCTCGTAACCTTGTCGCGGAATGCCTCGGTCGCGCATTTTAAAGCCAATTAGCTTTTTCTTTAGGCCATTTTCTTTAACAGCTACGATGGCTGCCTTGTTCATAAAATCTTTGGCAGCAGGCTTCATGGCCCAGCCAAGTCCGGCCTCGTAGGGATTTGTGGTGTCATCAATTTCATGACCGTAAAGCGAATACTTCATTTCCGTGCGCAAAGTATCGCGGGCACCAAGGCCAATCGGCTTTGCATTTAGCGGATTTGCCAGTAACGCATTCCAAAGCTTGGCTGTACCAGCAGCTTCGATAAAAACTTCGCAGCCTTTTTCGCCGGTGTAGCCAGTTGTTGCGACCATGATTTTATAATTTTGAAATGTTGAAGTTCTAATTTCATTTCTATTTAAAGCACTGATTTTTTCTGAATTCGGTAAGTGCATAACGGCATCACAAAGTTCAATAGCCTTTGGTCCTTGAATCGCGATTTGTCCCCAGCTTGAAGATTCATTCACAATGTCTGCGCCTTTGTTGTGTTTGGTCATCCAGGCGAAATCTTTATCAGTGTTCGATGCATTCACGCAGACCAGATAATCTGCATTTTTTTCTAAACAGTAAATAAAAATGTCATCGACCAAGCCGCCTTTATCATTAGGTAATAAAGCATACTGGGCCTGACCATTTTCTAATTTAGAAACATCGTTGGTTGTTAACCACTGCAACGATTCAACAGCTTTTGGACCCTTTACACGAATTTCACCCATATGAGACACATCAAATAAACCGACATTATTTCTTGTTGTGAAGTGTTCCTCTTTTAAGCCTTCGTACTGGATAGGCATAGCCCAACCAGCAAAATCAACCATGCGGGCATTTAATTTAATATGTTCATCATAAAGCGGAGTTTTTTGAGAATTTGACATTCGTAACAATTAACATTTCAGGTCTTTAAGCTGCAAGCGCTAACTTTTTAGAACAACCGGCTGCTGCGTACGAAGCTCATTTGATTTCTTTACGGCTTGTACCGGAACTTCCACCAGAAGACCGCGATCTAGAACCTGAGCAGTAATTTCTTTGTGCATCCAGGTTAGGAATTCGCGCTTCGGCCCCCTGCACAGCAGCTGCCGAGTTTTGCCATTTTCTTTTAGCGAATCCCCAGTTAAACGCGCAAGCCCCGTAAAATCAAAGCTGGGTTTAGATTTACGTGCCAATAAATAACTGGTCGTCACTGTTTTATTACGCATTGGCAAAAGGTCTTCTAAATCTGAAAACCATTCGGGTGCATCAACATGAAAACGGTCATGGCACCAATCATTTTTAGATTCTGTAAATAGCGGACACGTACTTTGGTGCGTGCATGGCGCCCAGATGGTAAAACCTTTTTCAATCAGCATTTGCCGGGTAGCCAGTAATTTTCGCCCATCTTGACTGGTTGCTGGTTCTAAAATCATAAGCCCTTCGAACTGATCCCAATTGGGAGGCAAGGCTTTCATTTCTGTTAATGAGTATGAAAAAATTAATAAAGTTCTATCTGATGAACAGTTTAAATCTTTTAGATTTAACACAGTTGTGGCTTCAGGCTTAATTAACTTTGCGTGCAGATCAGAAAATTTGTTCACTGCCGTCGATGATTTTTCAATCAGGATTTGATTTCGAATTTGTTCTGACAACAAATCAGACACAGCATAGCTTGCGGTACCAGGTCCTGCGCCCCAATCGATCGTGGTTTGAAAGCCTTTAAAAAATCCAACTTGCAGGCCACGTTGGATGACTCCGGCATTGCGCAAATAATTCAGAGGTAAAAAATAATTTCGGTACGCATTTTGGCAAAAATTTTCATTCCACGGAGTTTGGCCCTCTGGGTTTTCAATAAAATAATCTGACAGTCGAAGTACGTCTGTAGCTAGCTGCGATAAATTTGTGGGGTTTAAATCTGAAAACATAAGCTCCTATTTTGCGTAAGTCGAAACTTTTTCAACAGTCCGAATAAGATCTTCTTTTAACATCCATGAAACCGAGATAACTTCAGTAGAATCATTATAGTAGTTGATCAATATTCCACTTTCATAGTTAACAAAAAATGCATCAGACAAGGGATAATGCTTACTGCAGCGTGGGCGTGGCATTCCTATAAATTTTAATCCTTGGTACTTTATTTGTGTTAGAAATTGTGTTGAGTTTTCAGATTCATTATTGGCGGGAACAAACGTTTGAATCTTATTCATTGTCGAGCAAGAGAAAAATAAAACTAATAGTGAAAAAAGAAATAAATTAAAGTTCATTGCAGTCCTCTTTCAGTATTTTCAGTTTCAGCATGCTGGCTTGCTCTTCGCCCGGAATAACATTTTCAGGTACATGCACGGTAACATTAGGTCCCCGCGGTGCCCATCTGCGCGGGTGATGCACCAACACGGGTGAATATATTCCATGAATAATTGCGCCAACGCTAGCTGCCAAGTGCGCTACCCCAGTTGATGGTGCTAATACAAATTCTGAATGTGCCAAAACGTGAACAAGTTCTTTTAAACTTAACTGGTTTTGCAGCCAGCGAACGGACGTGTGATTGTGAAATTCTTTTTTGATATCTGTCAAATAGGGATCGTCGCTTGTCGTTCCGGTGATACATAATATTTTCTGTTCGCTGATTTTTTTATTTATAAAATCAATGTATTGAGACTGAGTCCAGTTCAGTGCAGATCCCATCATGCCAGGATGAACAACAATGTATTTTTTTGATTCTAAATTAAATTTTTGCAAAATCTGGTTTTGCTCAAGATTTGAAATCTCAAAATAGTGAAAACGTCGGTCATCTTTTAGTGAAAAAGTTTTTAAGACTAAATCTTTATTGTAATCAAATTCATGCTGCAAGGATCTTGATCTTTTTTGTCTTAAACCGTGATTCAAAAATAAAAAGCTGTGCCACTGGCTGTAAACACCACTGCGTATAGGGACACGAGCTTTGAACAATTCAAAATTGACCCACCAGGGGCCTTGAAAGCTAATGGCAATATCGGGTTTAAATTCTTTTAAGAATTTTTTTAAAATTTTAGCTGCTGATTTTGGATCTTTTTTATCAAGCTCTAGGTATTTTCTTTTCTTTATACCCAAATCAACAACACTGCCTAAACCTTTTTGAACAATCCACGTGATATCATATTCAGATTCATTCAAGATTTGATCTACAGGCAAAGTGCAGATCAAATCTCCGATTTTATCAAGCCTGATACAAACGCCTTTTTTTTTAATCACAGTTTATTTGTATTCGTCCACTGACGGACACGAACAAACAATATTTTTATCACCAAAGGCATTATCTACGCGGCCAACCGGCGGCCAGTACTTGCTGGCTTGTACCCACTTCAGTGGATAAGCCGCTTTTTCCCGTGAATACGTATGTTTCCACTCGGTCACTAAAAGCATTTCGGCCGTGTGAGGAGCATTTTTTAAAATATCGGGTGTGCTGTCAGCTTCTTTTCGAATTTCAATCATGGCATCACAAAAACGGTCTAATTCTTTTTTATTTTCCGATTCTGTGGGCTCGATCATCAAAGTTCCGGTTACTGGCCAAGACATCGTTGGTGCGTGAAAGCCATAGTCCATCAAACGTTTTGCAATATCAGTCACATCAATGTTGTGTGATTTCTTTAGAGGTCTAATGTCGATGATGCATTCATGGGCCACAAGTCCTTCTTTACCTTTGTAAACCACTGGGTAGTAAGGCTCTAATCTTTTTGCCATGTAATTTGCATTTAAAATACTGACAACCGAAGCTTCTCGAAGGCCATGGTCGCCCATCATGGTAATGTAAGACCAACTGATCGGTAAAATACTAGCGCTTCCCCAAGGTGCAGATGTCGTGCTGGATACACCGGTCAAGGGACCTGATTCTTTCACTAAACTTTGCCTTGGCAGATAAGGCGCCAAGTGCGCAGCAACACCAATAGGGCCCACGCCAGGTCCGCCACCACCATGTGGAATCGAAAATGTTTTGTGTAAATTCATGTGCGACACATCAGGCCCAAATTTTCCAGGCCGTGCTACGCCGACCAAAGCATTTAAATTTGCGCCGTCCATGTATACTTGTCCGCCATTTTTATGAACGGCCTCACAAATTTCACTTATAGCTTCTTCGAAAACTCCGTGGGTGGACGGGTACGTGATCATCAGTGCCGCTAAATTATTTTTATGCAGTTCAGCTTTTGCTTTTAGATCAGCAACATCCACGTTGCCATTCGTATCACATGCAACGACCACCACGTGAAAACCCACCATCACTGCTGATGCCGGGTTTGTCCCGTGTGCTGACGCCGGGATTAAGCAAATGTTTCTGTGCGCTTGATTTTTTTGTTTAAAAAATTCTCGGATAACTAACAGACCCGCATATTCGCCCTGCGCACCCGAATTTGGCTGCAAAGAAACAGCCGCAAAACCAGTTATTGCGCACAACTTTGCTTCAAGGTCTTTAATCAAATGCAAATATCCTTCAGTTTGCTGAATTGGCGCAAACGGATGAATTTTATTAACCTCAGGCCAAGAAACTGGAATTAACTCTGTGGCTGCATTTAACTTCATTGTGCAAGATCCAAGTGGAATCATCGACATGGTTAAAGTAACATCTTTATTTTGCAGAGAATAAATATAGCGCATTAATTCTGTTTCAGAATGATAATTATGAAAAACGGGGTGAGTTAGTATCTCAGACTTACGAACAAGCTCAGATGGAATAACTGATGTGACATTGGCTTCAAGTTCAGCTGCAGAAAAAGCGGCAGCTTTTCCATGGTTGAAGATTTTAAATAAATCATCGACCGTTTTTAAATTTGAAATTTCATTTAATGAAAAACCAACACTGTCAGAAAAATATCTTAAGTTAATCTGTAATTTTTCGGACTCTGTCTTTAATTCAGTATGTGCTTTTGTAGAAATTTGCAAAGTATCAAAAAAGTTTTTTGTAATAACAGTGTAGCCTAATTTTTCTAATCCAATTTTTGCAATTTGAGTTAAATGGTGAATACGATTCGCCATTTTTTTCAGACCTTTTGGTCCATGATAAATAGCGTACATCGCGGCCATATTTGCTAGCAGAACCTGCGCCGTGCAAATATTTGAAGTCGCTTTTTCTCGGCGAATATGTTGTTCGCGCGTTTGTAATGTCAGACGTAAAGCTTTTTTACCTTGGCTATCTACAGAAACGCCAACCAATCGGCCTGGCAACGAACGCTTATAAGCATCTTTTGTGGCCAAATAAGCTGCGTGTGGTCCGCCAAAACCCAATGGAACTCCAAAACGTTGGGTGTTACCGACAACCATGTCGGCACCCCATTCACCGGGTGGTGTAATTAATGTTAGCGCCAACAAATCAACCGATGCAATAACTAGAGCTCCGTGGTCGTGCAATTGTTCTGTAATGGATATGTAATTTTCAATTTTTCCAGTTGTGGTTGGATACTGAAAAAACGCAGCAAAGATTTCTTTTTTAAAATCATAAGTCATTGGATCTTGTAGAATCAATTCTAAACCCAAAGGCTCAGCGCGAGTTTGCAAAACTTCAATCACGTGCGGATGCATTTCTGGATGAACTAAAAATGCATTCACGTCATTTTTTTTAGAAGCCCCCAAAGCCATTGCCATCGCTTCAGCAGCTGCCGTGCCCTCATCCAATAGCGACGCATTCGAAATTTCCATACCAGTTAGATCACAAACCATCGTTTGAAAATTGAGAAGACTTTCTAAACGACCTTGTGAAATTTCTGGTTGGTACGGAGTGTAGGCCGTGTACCAAACTGGATTTTCAAAAACATTTCTAGCAATCACCGACGGAGTGATCGTGTCGTGGTAACCCATGCCGATCAGTGACTGAAAAATTTTATTCTTAGACATCATGGTTTTTAACTGATTCAAGATTTCGTATTCAGAAACTCCGTCGCCCACTGCCATTTTTTCTTTTGTCATAATACTTTTTGGAACAACTTTGGCCATCATCTCGTCAACATGAGTAAACCCCAGAGTTTTCAACATCTCAGCTTTTTCAGACTCAGAAGGACCGATATGTCGGCGTTGAAATTCTGCGTGTGTCGATAGAATCGGAGACAGGGTTTTTGTGGTTGCAGTCGAATTTGCCGCTGTCGTTGGTGTTTCAGAAATGTTTGTTTGCATGAAGGACTCCCGCCGGTTTTTCGCTATAGAAAATGAGCTTTGAAAATTTAAGAAACATTAGCACAACAGTTTCTGAATGAGAAAGCTCGAAGACATATTTTGTCAGCCTGCTATTGCCAATGTCTAGATCTTGGGCAGCCCAACTTAGCCAATTCTAACAGATTGGTGGATTTGAGCGGAAGAAGTGGATGTAGCCTTGCAATACTTTGTCACATGAAATCAATTCAAGCCGTTTTACCTTTTTTTACAGTCTTAGGCCTTCTGCTTTTGTCTTCCTTTCAAGCGACTGCAGCCCAGCAATGCACTGATCTTTTTTTAAAAGATTTACGACTTTCAAAACAAGGAAAATTAGCGCAAAAAGAAATCGAACGGGTTCAAAGCCTAGACAAAGTAATTCAAGAAACTTTAAACTTAGAACTATCAAAATTAACTGCAAACGAGATCGAAGTCATTCGTGCGGATGCCACAGAAGTACAAAAAGAAGTAAGCAACATCATGTATAAAATTTCGTTGCACAGCGAGCTAAACGGATCAGATCGGCTTCGTATCGATGTTGAGTCTTCGAACAAAGCCAAGCGATGGTTGTTTAAATTAAAAAGCGGTGCTGTGGATTCTTTTGTCAGCAGTACCGGACCTTTTTTCTCGCTGTTTGAAATCACTTACTTGCGCGTGAATGAACTTTCAAAACAGATCGACACTTTGCAGAAATCCGAAATAATTCAACAGCTAAACCAACAGCAAATTGAAATGAAGAAAAAAGAATTGTTATCGTATGAAAAATTCATTGGTAAAAACTATTTCAACTACCTAGCGATTCGACAAATCATAAGCCAAACTGCAAAAAGTAAAATAGCTAACCAAACTGTCTTTGCAGAAGAAGCATTGGTAAAACTACGTCACATTTCCAATGTTGAAGCCACCGAATACAAATTGCCATACAGTGAAATCAAGCTTCAAGAAATCAACGATTTTCTTGTTACCAATAAAAATGCTAATAAAGCTATGCTTCAGAAAGCTGTTTGGGAAGAGCGCTGGTTAACAGTTAAACTGTTATTGATGAGTGGCCCAGCTATCGATTTCACAAAAAAAGTTCTGTATAAGGTTCCAGTAAAATTAAAAGGACTCCCGATCAGGGACTGGATATCTGGTTTTGTTGGGTTAAGTTACAATCAACATGTGCGCGATGTTTACTTAGAAAGATTAGAAGAAATTGCCGAACTAGATTCAAGCCCGGGTGAACAGTACGAGCGACTGCGAACTTTGAATTCCATTTCAGAGCGCCCAGATGAACTTCTGGTGTTATTTGCTCGTGTTCCTGAAAATACAGAATCTTGGTATGCGATTATGAAGCTTGCAGAAAAAAAGAAAAAGAATGGTGCTATTTATCAAGACTTCTATGATCGACTTCAGCTAGCAGAAAAAAAAGCAATCGAAAGTGGCGAATTTTCTGTTTATAATCCAGAAGCCAGCATGTCCCAAATTGTGAAAGTAGCGTTGGGAGCTTGGGCGACAGTAAGTGTTATTCACTACAACACTGGACTAATGGACCCGCTATTTTGGATGGTGCAGGCCCCATTGAAAGTTTTTGGATTTTAAAATCTTACGGCTTACTTCGTTGACGCTTTTTTACGGCTCACTTTTTTAGTTGATTTCTTTGCGGTCGCTTTTTTTGGAGCCGCTTTTCCTGCTTTAGATTTTAAAATCTTTTCAAATTCATGTTTACGAGCAACAGCTTTCTTTTTGTAGTCTTGTAAGCTTTTTTCAACATTTGTTTTTGATTTTTTGATTTTAACGATTACTTTGTTAACTTCTTTTTCAAGATCGCCTTCCGTTTGAGAAACTTTTTTCATGATTTCTTTGTATTTTTTGATCGCATCGTCTTTTGATAAATGCTTCACGCGTTTTTGTAAATCTTCAGAAATTGTTTGGATGTCACCAACAACACGTTTTACGTTTTGTGATTCAGATAATTTCTTGATGAATGTTTGAATTTTATTTAAAGCCACTTTAGACCCCTTTTTTAGGTAGTTTCGGTTTAAATTGCAATTTAGGATAAAATGCAAAATCCCTTGTTTTATAAGGGATTTTATTAATTTGCACAATAGCTAAATGGTTTATTAAGACACGGATTCGTTAAAGTGTGAAATTCATATCTTGTATCAGAGCTCCAGGTACTTTCATCGCACCCAAGTCACGTTTTAAATATGTCGACGTATTGGCATAGACCTGTTGGGTTTTTGTTAAATTAATTAAATTTTTACCAAAAATATTAAATAAGGTCTCATCGAAACGCAGATCTTGAATAGGTCCTTGTATTTCGCCCTTTTCAACCCAGAAGCATGCATAGCGTGTCATCCCCGTAATTCTCGCTGCCTGAGGATCGCTCCAGTTGATATAATGGAGGTTCGACAAATATAGACCTGTACCCAGTTCTTTTAAAATTTGGCTTTCTTCTAGGGTGCCAGCTCTAATTTCTGGAGACTTCATCATTTCACTGGGCTCTGCAAAATTAGATACTAATTTATACTCGACGGCCGTAGGGGTGCTGATCAAAAAGTTTTGTAGGCGGCCTTTTTCAATCAGCATCAATTCCGGCGGACTTAATTCACCCAGCACATTAAACGGAGTTGAGTATCCTAAAGATAAATTTTCTTTTAATGTAAACTGCTCTGAAAATAAAACATCTTTGTCATACAGTTTTTTAAGCGGAGCAAAGCCTTGCTCGAATGCCGAACGGCTAAGCGCTTTCCAATAAAACATCCCCATCAGCTCAGCAACAGCCATGGGTCCTAAAAACGTTTTGTAATTACCTGGTTTTATTTTTTGTACCGGTCTTTTCAAAAGTGAAAGGGTATTTTTTGTCTGCTGAGTCATTTCTAAGAAATTTTTTAGATCCCAATCATTTTCTGCATAAAAAGATTTTGCAGCGCGCGGACCGTCATACAGCGAATAATCTAAAAAGAAATAATCCGTTTCAAAGTAATGAAATTGACCTTTTGAATTGATAGCTGCTTGACGTAATGGTCCTGAACACCAAAGCCCTGCCATATCTGAATCAGAAAATGCAGAACATATGATCGGAATAATTTCTGATGTTGGTGGACGCATGGCTTTTTTAAAAGTTTCTGACGAACCATTGTTAAGAATAGGCACATACTGAGGGTTAGGATCAGTCAGCGGTAAATCCAATCGCAAGCGAGTTAGAGTGGAATCAAATTTTTTCATATCTGTTGGATAATCTAAACTCAAATTATACCGCATTCGGTACGTTCGCTGATTCATTTGGTACTGCACGGTTAGCTCATGCTGCTGCACCGTCGTGTTTTGTCGCACTTTAGATTGGCTAAAACGAATAAAGTCACTTTCCTCTGAGTGTAAATTAAAAGAAAGCTCTTCATCTTGTTTCAATTTACTAAAGGCCTCTGCAGAGTATTTTTTTAAGTAAGACAGCAAGTCTGTTTTCATCACTTAGCCACCACCAAAGATTTCAATATTTTTAAAAAGTGCGTAAGGTGAAGAATGGCCAACGCGAATTATTTGACTGGGTTCACCTTTTCCACAGTAAGGTGAGCCATAGGTTTCAACGGTATCTGGCTTTGTTAAACCGGATAGGGCATTCCAAAAAGGAACGGTGATGCCACGGTAATTCGGATTCTTTAAGGTCTGCGTGATTTTTCCATTCTCAATTTTTTTAGCGTATTCACAACCAAACTGAAATTTACGGCGGTAATCATCTATGGACCAAGACTTGTTTGCGAACATGATTATGCCATTTTTTACTTTTCCAATCATTTCATCCAACGTCAGATTACCACCTTCTAAGTTGATATTAGCCATACGGTCAATCGGTGGGCGATTCCAAGAACTGGAACGCGCATTCGCTACACCGCGAAGGCCGGACCGCATTTGGCTTTCAAGGCTGCCGAGTCCTGCTTGCAAAACTCCGTTTTTTATTAAATATTTTTTTTCAGCAGGGTTACCGATTTCGTCAAACTTGTAACTGGCCATTTCATGACTAACTGTCGGGTCAAAAATAATATTCATCATGGGACTTCCATACTGAAGCTGGCCGAAATCGCTGGGTTGAACGAAGCTCCAGCCTGCAAAATTTCTTTCATCACCCAAGATACGGTCTAATTCAAGCGGATGACCGATCGATTCATGAATTTGTAAAAGCATTTGATCTGGCGCTAAAATTAAATCACAAGTTTCTGTCGGACAGTTTTCTGCAGTTAGTAATTCTAAAACCTCTGATGATATTTGTTCACAGTCTTTCAGCGCATTTTCTAAATGAAAATGTTCTGCACCAACTTGCAAACAGTTTCCACGCCCACCATGAAGTGACCTAGTTTGTGTTTCTTTGCCTTCCCTTGCGGTAGCAGCCATGGAATTAATAACAATATCAAAAGATTGATCGAACTCAGCACCAGCGCTGGATAAGTATTTCTGATGACAAGTAATCACCATTGCGTCAGATGTTGTAGAAATAATTTTATCATTTACTTTTAGTTTCAAAGACGTTTTCTTTAAAAAATCATAGATTTCAGCCATGGATAAATCATCTAATTTTCTGTGGCTGGCAGTGTGGTAAGTGCCTTTTGATGGTGGACGAATGCGTTGATCAAATTTAAAAACAGGAAATTTGGCGCTGGTATCGGTCATTGCAATCGCTTTATCAAAAGCATTCTTAATACCTTCTGGCGTGGTTTCACACGTAGCACTATAGCCCATGTGACCATTACGCATGACTTCAATCAGTAAGCCCGAATCGTCAAATTCTTGAAATGAATCTGGCTTTCCGTCTCGCACGCTTATATCGCGGGTGCGTTCATGAATGGTTTTAAAAGCTACAAAGTCGGCGTCTTTTTTATATTTATTAAATTCAGTTTGCATAGCCTTTTTTTATAAGCCATCTTTTAC
>JAYTPC010000173.1:0-45957 GCA_043747425.1 Bdellovibrionales bacterium | reverse complement strand
GAACAGCAAAAAATTATTTTAGATGTTTTTAAAGCTTAAGGTTTTTTAATTTTTACACGAAAAGGAATATCACCATGAAGATCGAAATAAAAGTTCCAGCCGTCGGAGAATCCATTACGGAAGCTACCATCGGAAGTTGGAATAAAAACTCGGGCGATTTTGTAAAAATGAATGATGTTATTTTGTCTTTAGAAACTGATAAGGCGTCCGTTGAAGTTGTCGCTGAAAAAGACGGCGTGTTAACGACAACGGCAAAAGCCGGTGACACCGTTTTGATTGGTGCTGTCATTGGTTCAATCGATACAGATGGCAAAGCCTCGGCAGCTGCTTTAATACCTGCTGATAACAAAAGTGCGCAAGCAACACAATCAGCTCAGTCTGACAGAGCAATACATCCAGAATTGGCGGCACACTTATCGCCAGCAACTCAACGTGTGGTCAACGAAACTGGCATCAGCACAGCTGGGTTGACAGGTACGGGCCTTGGTGGACGATTAACAAAATCAGACGTTTTATCTGCATCAAGCACAGCTCCAACACCGCCAGCCGTTGTAAAGCCTTCCGCAGCAAAACCAACTGTTACCCCAACTATTTCTAGTCCATCTAAACAAGGCGACATCAAACGTGTGCCAATGACAAACATCCGTAAAAAAATTGCCGAGCGCTTGGTTCAGGCGCAGCACAATGCTGCAATTCTTACGACGTTTAATGAAATCGATATGACTAAGGTTTTAGAACTGCGTGCAAAATACAAAGATAAATTTAAAGAAAAATACGGCGTTAATCTAGGGTTTAATGGCTTTTTTGTTAAAGCTGCCATCGAGGCTTTAAAAGCATCACCTGCCGTGAATGCGTGGATCGTTGGCGACGAAGTGGAATATCACAATTACTACAACATCGGTGTCGCAGTTTCTACAGAACGTGGTTTGATGGTCCCTGTGATGAAAGATGCCGATCTTTTGTCGGTGGCTGGTATTGAATTAGCCATTCGTGATTTAGCACTGAAAGGCCGCGATGGAAAAATCACGCCAGATGATTTGAATGGCGGAACATTTTCAATAACTAATGGTGGAGTTTTTGGATCATTGCTATCGACACCGATCTTGAATGCTCCGCAAAGTGCGATTTTAGGTTTACATAAAATTGAAGAACGTGCTGTTGTGATTAACGGAAAAATTGAAGTGCGTTCTATGATGTATGTGGCACTTTCTTATGATCACCGCATGATCGATGGCAAAGAAGCCGTCGGATTTTTAGTAAAGATCAAAGAAGGCGTTGAAGATCCTGAAAGACTGTTGATCGAAATTTAAGGAAAATAAAATGGAACTATTTGATTTGGTTGTTATTGGCTCTGGACCTGGTGGCTATGTCGGCGCGATTCGTGCGTCTCAACTGGGTTTAAAAACGGCTGTTGTAGAAAAAGATAAAACTTTTGGTGGCACGTGTTTGAATGTTGGTTGTATTCCATCCAAAGCACTTTTACAAAGCTCTGAGTATTTTCACGAAGCCAGTCATGATTTTTCTGACCATGGTATTCAAATAGAATCCGTCAAATTAGATTTATCAAAAATGATGGCAAGAAAAGATAAAATCGTAAAAGATTTAACCGGTGGCATTGAATTTTTATTTAAAAAAAATAAAATCACAGGTCTTAAAGGTCATGGAAAAATCATCAACGCCAACACGATTGAGATCACAGCAGCTGATGGGACTAAGTCTCAAGTTCAGGCTAAAAATATTATCATCGCCTCAGGATCAGTGCCCGTAGAACTTCCGTTCTTAAAGTTTGATGAAAAAAAAATACTGTCTTCAACCGGCGCCCTTGCGCTTGATTACGTGCCAAAAGAAATGATCGTTGTGGGTGGCGGAGTTATCGGACTTGAAATGGGATCTGTCTGGGCGCGCTTAGGAACAAAAGTCACCGTAATAGAATTTGCAGATAAAATTTGTTCAATGATGGATCAAGACTGTATCACCGTACTTATGCGTTCACTAAAAAAATTAGGCGTGGTTTTTAAAACATCTACAAAAGTGACGGCTTCTAGATCAGTCGGCGGCCGCGTAGAATTAGACTTTGAAAATTTAACTGACGGAAAAAAATCATCGATTCAAAGCGATGTGGTTTTGGTTTCAACCGGACGAAAAGCGTTCACAGAAGGCCTTGGTCTTGAAACTGTTGGAATTGAAAAAGATGATCGCGGCCGAATAAAAATAAATCAGCATTATCAAACAAATGTAGCCAATATCTACGCTATCGGTGACGTGGTTACTGGACCCATGTTGGCGCATAAGGCTGAAGAAGAAGGCGTTGCCGTAGCAGAACTGATTGTGACCGGTCACTGTCACGTGAATTACAACACAGTTCCATCTGTTATTTACACGCACCCTGAAGTTTCAAGTGTTGGCTTAACAGAAGCAGAGGCGAAACAGCAAGGCATCGAAGTTGCTGTCGGTAAATTTTCATTTGCAGCCAACGGCCGCGCCAAAGCAAAAGGCACCACAGAGGGTTTCGTAAAAATTATTGCAGATAAACGAACAGACAGAATTATTGGTGGACATATTGTGTCTGCGAATTCTTCAGAGTTACTTGGTGAAATTATCGTTGCTATGGAATTTGGTGGTTCTAGCGAAGATCTAGCACGCAGCTTTCATTCGCACCCCACCATGAGTGAGGCCATTCGTGAAGCTGCACTGAATGTTTCTGGCAGAGCTCGTCAGGGATAACAGTTTATTTTATTTTAAGAAAATTGGGTAACGTGCAGTAATTCGGATCAACTCCACCATTTTGGAATGTTTCCCGGATCAGTTTATTTTTATTTACTAATATATTTAAGTAGCCAGGGAATCCGTACACTTTAAATATCTTCTTTGTTTTTCCGTCGTATTCATTCATTCTTAACGCCAAGTATTCTGGAAACGTTCGTGTGTAAGCACTGGCCCAGTACTTTGGAAGTATTTTTCGCCGTTGGATTTTTGCAGCTTTTGTTTCTGCATCATCATCTGGTTTAATATTTGAAGACGCCACGATTTTTCGTGCATCCTTCACTAGGTCACTCGTTGAATAAAAATCAAAATGTGCGGGGGTTAGATTGTACTTATTCGATTTTGATTTACGATTAGCCTCGATCCTTTGATCCAGATAGTCTCTGAAGGCTCTACTCGCTGAAGGAATACCGGAGTTGTAACCAACCAAAACCAACATCGTCTTATAGTCATGCAGGTTTACATTCTTCATCCCAAGCTGTTCTAATTTTCGAAGAATATCGAACTCTTTCATTTTACCAGTCATCTGGTCCTCAGCAGTTCCTTTTACCAAAATCACCTGTTTGTCTGCACCTATTAATACTTCTTCACCCGCTTTATAAGAAATCCCCGAAACATACTGTGTGTTGTATCTTGTCAACATAGCTGAATAAACTAAGTTTCTTAATGGATTTTGCACAGGCATAAGAAACGAACAGCGATTTGCAGTCTCTGGCTTTGCCGGTGCAATTAGTGATTTGTATTTTAGGATACGCGAGCACGCACCGCCTGGGTTGGCAATTGCTGCCTCAGTCATTTCTTTGATATATTTTGGATAAACTGTATTTACTTGTTTAATTGCCCCGCCGGTCATTTGACCGACGCCGGCATCCTTGGAGCCGCCGAAAGCATTCATATAAAAACCAGATTCATTGTAAATTTTTGGTAATAATTCTTTTGGATCTAGCTTTAAGCATTCCATCACATCGACGTAGGCATTATATGTCACGTTCACAAACTTTTTTGAAACGCATGGTCTTGGGTTCGGAATGCGCTTGTCATCTTTTGTCATAATAGGTCTGGATTCAGCACCGTTACATTTAACAAATGCGGCAGATTCGTTGGCTTTTGCTTGTACGACAGCCTCTTTCGTAAAAATCTCTGGATAACTGTTCAGTGCAAAAGCGATACATTTTTGTGGCAACGAATCTGATTCTACTTTACGTTCAGCGGTCCATTCAGAAATTTTTTGTGAACCTAAGGCACCTTCTAAATAATTTCTAGGTGCTCCACAACTTTTCGGGTCCTCGTAACTGACCAAGTAAGACAAATCATCTGCGGAAACATTCGAATAGGAAAACTCTTTATTTTTTAAATACTCAGCGGCTTGATCTTTATTTAAATCTTGAGTTCCAGCGTATTGGCGTTCTAATTCTTCAATTTGCTCTGGCGTGTATTCGTACCCTTCTTCAGGATTTACCGATGCGGGATTATCCAAAAGCTCTTGCATTTTTTGTTCAAATTCTAATTCCTCGTTCGGCGTATCTGCGAACGAAGACATCTGATACGACTGATCAGTTGATGGTGATCCAGTAGGACTAAAACTCCAGGCCAAAACTCCAACAAAAAACCAAAAGAAAAAATAAGTGGGATGCTTCAGCCAATTTGCAAATTTAAATTTCACGTGAAAACTCCTTGGTCTACAAATTTATATCGGTTTATTACCCAATAAATTCGACTGGACCAAGGTTAGAATTTTGTTAGATGGCCAATAAAAAAGGCCTAGACATTAGCCTACTGAAAAAATTACTAGGACCCTAATTGCATAACTCGTTTTTTAAACTGCTGCATCAGCAACTTTTTCTTTTTTTCAGCCAATGGAATTAAAAACATTTTATTCTGATGTTTTATAAATTGATTCACTAACTTTTTAAGCATCGCTTCAATCGATTTTTTTGGTAAACCATGACGAACACCAAAATCGACAAAACTTTTTAGTTTCAGATTTTCATTTTTGCCGTCCATCATAAGTGCCATTTTTTGATCACCGTATATGGTTGTACACAGAATATCATAGCAGGGTGAAAATTGATCTTGCAGCAGACTAATATTTTTTGCGTGCAAGTCCCCGTTACCGATTAAATAAGAAAATGCTTTCAATTGTAAAAGCATTAAAACATCAATCTGTGGACTTGAAGAAAAAGAATTAAAGCCATCTGCAATTTGCTGCATAGAAACACTGTATTTATCTGCAGGGTATTTGTTTAAAAACTGACACGCATCTTCTTGGTGAAGACGTTTTATGGTTTTTGATTTTGAGTCCCATTCCCGGTCAAAGCGTTCAATAAGCAATGCCGGCTGATTATTTTTATCTTTTATAATTTTAGATTTATTGACCTTTAGGCCGCAAAGTTCTGCCACGTGAAGGCAAGTAAATTCATTTTGAATACTATCTACAAATTCATCGGATGCTAGTTTTAGAATATAACTTTTATTTTTATTGGTGAACCTAACTGGAAGTGTTATCCGGTCAGCAGAAATTTTGTTTTGAACCCCTGCAAGGACATTTGAATCCGTATAAACTGATTTTTTTAAATCAGATTTTATTTTTTCAAAATCTAAAATAGTTTCTTTATCAATAGCCATTCTTTGATCCAGCGGGTTTTCAAAATGAATATCTCCAACCGGATCTGCTCCGGCTTCGACCAATAAACTGAACATATCATCTGCAGACGTTTTAATTTTTTTATTCAGCGCTTTAAGTCTTAAACCCTCAGGCAAAAGATTTGCGAAATACGCTGGTAAGTTGACGCCGGAATAGATCGCTGGCTTGTTATTCGCTCTCAAATGGTACGTTATCAGTCCAGTAACTTCTTTTAAAAATACGATTTCACAACCGCCTTCAGTTCTATTCAAATGGCCAATTGGATTTCCGTTCTTAAATAATTTTATACTTTGAATTTGCTTGGCATTAGTCATTAAAAAACCAGACCGTTAGAGCCTCTTAAACAGTGCAGTTGAAAACCTAGAACCTGAAGCACGCCAAGCACTTTACCAATGTGGGCTGTTGCTTTACCTGCTTCAATTTGACTTATAAAATTAATGCTTGTTCCAGACAGCAGGCCAAGCTCTGTTTGCGTTAATCCCCTTGATTTGCGCTCAGTCTTAATCGTGAGCCCTAATTTTTTTAAATTTTTTTCAATATTTTTCATAGGATTATATGAATATAGCACATATTTCGTGCTTTTGAAGTAGAAAATCTAATTTATTCACTAGTTCATATGAAATTTCGAATTTTTTCTATATTCACCGTGCTAAAGTGATCATAATTCATTTGATCGTATGAAAAAATCTCTAAAGCCAGCAGCTTTTAACACCACGACTTTGGGCGGTCTCATGCGCAATTTCGTATCCAGCATCTAAGTGACGAAATACTCCCATCGCAGGATCTGTTGTTAATGCACGCTGAATTCTTTTTGCTGCGGCATCTGTTCCATCTGCAACAATCACTTGTCCAGAGTGCTGTGAATAACCCATACCCACGCCACCGCCATGATGCAGTGATACCCATGTAGAACCACTGGCCACTAAAGCCATAGCGCTTAATAACGGCCAGTCACTGACGGCATCACTGCCATCTTTCATGGATTCAGTTTCTCGGTTAGGACTAGCAACCGAACCACAATCTAAATGATCGCGCCCGATCACGATCGGTGCTTTTACTTTTCCTTCTTTGACTAGTTGATTAAATAAAAGACCTGCTTGCGCGCGCTCTCCGTATTCAAGCCAACAAATTCGTGCTGGCAAACCCTGAAACTGAATGCGTTTTTCGGCCATATCTAACCAACGTAGCAAATCTTTTTTGTGCGGAAATAATTCTCTGATCGCCTGGTCAGTCACTTTAATATCATTCGGATCGCCTGATAATGCCACCCAGCGAAATGGACCACTGCCTTTGCAAAAAAGCGGACGAATGTAGGCCGGAACAAATCCTGGATAATCAAAAGCCTCTTTGACTCCCGCTTCTTGAGCACGTGCGCGCAAATTATTTCCATAATCAAATGTGATAGCACCACGTTTTTTCATGGCTAGCATACCTTCAACATGTTTTGCCATCGATTTGTAAGCTGCTGCTAAATACGCTTTTTGATTTTCTTTTCGAAATACTTCAGCCGATTCGACAGAATAACCCTCAGGAATATAACCCACCAATGGATCATGGGCTGATGTCTGATCAGTCACGATATCGGGAATAAAGTTTTTTTCTAACAGCTGATGAATTATCGTCGCCATGTTGCCTTGAAGCGCGATCGATTTTGCTTCCTTATTAGATGCATATTTTCTTGCTAACGCTATGGCTTCATCGATATTTGTTACAGCTTCATCAACGTATTTTGTATCTAAGCGTTTTTGAATACTGACCGGATCAATTTCAATCGCTAGAACCACAGCACCTGCAAAAACTCCTGCTAAAGGCTGTGCTCCACCCATTCCGCCAAGACCTGCAGTTAAAATAATACGCCCGCTTAAGTCTCCGTTGAAATGCTGACGACCCGCTTCGACAAAAGTTTCATAAGTGCCCTGAACAATTCCTTGGGTGCCTATGTAAATCCATGATCCTGCAGTCATCTGACCGTACATCATCAAACCTTTTTTATCTAATTCATGAAAGTGGTCCCAGGTGGCCCACTTCGGAACTAAATTGGAATTCGCAATTAACACTCTGGGTGCGTCTTCATGAGTTTTTAAAACTCCAATCGGTTTTCCCGATTGAACCAAAAGCGTTTCATCATTTTCTAAATTTTTTAATGCTTCTAAAATTTTATCAAAACATTCCCAGTTTCTGGCCGCTTTGCCGATTCCACCATAGACAACCAAATCTTTAGGATTTTCTGCCACACTAGGGTCTAAGTTATTTTGAATCATGCGATAAGCAGCTTCCTGCAGCCAGCCTTTGCATGTTAATTTTGTTCCTGTCGGTGCACGAACAACGCGTGATTGTGCTAACATTCTAATTCTCCGATTGTTTTTGTAACTTCGTTCAAAAGCCTACGTGACGTGATCAATTCACTTATTTTTTGCACGTCTTTTGCAAAAATTCGATCTTCTATTGCAAATGGAATATCTTTACGAATCAGATCAAAAGCCAACTTAACTGCAGCAGCTGGTTTCAGCGGAGCAATTAAATCCAGCGCCTGACAACTGGATAGTAACTCCATCGCGATGACGTTTTGGACGTTGTGAACGATAGCTTGAAATTTTCTTGCAGCGATGGTTCCCATAGACACGTGATCTTCTTTTTCTGCAGACGTTGGAATGGAATCGACGCTTGCCGGGTGGGCTAAAACTTTATTTTCACTGACAAGACTTGCTGCAGCCACCTGAACGATCATGTGTCCTGAATTAAGTCCGCCGTTTGGAGCTAAGAACGGCGGAAGTTCGCTCATCTGTGTTGAGATTAATTTTGAAATTCTTTCCTGAGAAATACTTGCTAATGAAGACATCGCAATCGCTGCAAAATCTAACGCATGAGACACCGGCATGCCGTGAAAATTTCCACACGATAAAACTTTATTATCGTCTGCAAAAACCAGCGGATTATCAGTTGATGAATTCGCTTCGGTTTCTAGAATAGTTTGCACGTACTTTAAAGTCATTTTCACTGAGCCATGAACTGCAGGCATACATCTTAATGAATACGCATCCTGAACACGGTGGTCATTCGAAGCGTGACTGTCACCAATGTCTGATTTTGCACCCATTAATTTTATTAAATTTCTAGCTGTTGGACCTTCACCAGCATGTGGTCGCGCTGCTGAAATCAGTGGATCAAACGGTTTTCTGGATCCGCGTAGTCCTTCAAGCGACATTGCGCCAGATAAATCTGCCAACCACATTAAATCTCGTGCTTGATGCAAAGCTAAAAGTCCCACGGCATTCATCACTTGGCATCCATTGATTAACGACAAACCTTCTTTTGCTTTTAGCTCTAAAGGTTTTATCTTTTTTTCTGTTAAAGCTTTTTCTGCAGAAATAATTTTTCCGTCAACAGACCAAACTTCACCTTCACCAATCAAAGCCAAGGCCAAATGAGAAAGCGGAGCTAAATCACCAGATGCACCGACGCTACCCTGCTCTGGAATAACTGGAATTAAATCTGCATTTAAAAATTCAAGAATTTTTTCAACAACTGCCACGCGAACGCCACTGTGACCACGCGCTAAGGTGCTAGCCCTTAAGATCATCATTCCCTTAGATTGTTCTTTGCTAAAAGGTTTACCAATTCCCACACAGTGCGAGCGAATTAAATTCTTCTGTAACTGTTCAATTTCAGAATCAGAAATGCGCACGGAAGAAAATGCGCCGAAGCCCGTGTTCACGCCGTACATCACCTCTCCGGTTTGGATTCGTGATTCGATGTAATCTCTGGATTTTTTCATTTTTGTTTTTGCAGCATCAGCGATCTCAAACAAAGTTCTTAAATCTGAAACCGCAGAGTAAAATAAATCTAATGTTATGCAGTCGCCGTCTATTTTTAAAATCGGATTTTTCATAGACCAGAGCCTACTAAAAGGCTTGGCCTCCGTCGAGAAGAAGGCCTTTTTATGAAGTTTAATTTTTATGCAGATATGCGAAAATATGCTTTATTTTTAAACTATTCCCTTTTTTAAATGAGCTATGACCCAACCGGCGTCTTCGAAAGCGATGTCATGTCCAGCTGAAGGGTGAGTTTCCAAAACACATCCCCATCGGTTCTGAATATCAACACTGCACTGTGAATTTACAAACCGATCGCAAGCTCCGCGCAAAAGTATGACAGAACAAGATTGTTGCTCAGGAAAAGAATATTTGGATGCAGCAATTAGTTGTCGAAAAATATTCATTTTTTTAATTGGAAAATCATTTGAAAACTGAATTACTTTTTCAAAACTTTTTTTATATTCCGTGGTTATTTTTTTTTCGTTTAAATTGGTCGTAAACAACAAAGAGTTAAGTTCGAATTTTTCTGTTCTGGCAGTCAAAAGTTGTTTCACTGAATTTACTAAAACCTGAATTGAGATCCGGCGCCATGGCTTTGAAAAATTCGCTGCACTGGTGTTGATTAGAAATATTTTATCGAACTGCTGGCGGCGCAGCTGAGTCCATTCTGTTAGGACCATTGCACCCAGAGACAAACCAACACCATACGTAGGTCCATCGATTTGAAAAAAGTCTGTCGCTTTTAGCTGCACTTCTAAAGATGCAATATATTCCGGAATTGATAGCGGAGATTTCTGTTTATTTAAAATACCGTTACCAGGCAAATCTAACCAGTAAACCCGATCGTCTGGCACGGCACTTTCGAACTGAGATATGAATGTTCCCCAATGACCACGCCCACGACCCAAACCACGAATAAATATCCATTTATTTTTTTTCAATTACGAAGCGAATCTATATTGGCTTTATAATTTGATTTACTCTTATCACCTTTATAAACAGCATTTCCCGCTACCAAGACATCAGCCCCAGCAGCCACACAGACTTTTGCAGTCTGCGCG
Source organism: Bdellovibrionales bacterium (assembly GCA_043747425.1). GTDB lineage: Bacteria > Bdellovibrionota > Bdellovibrionia > Bdellovibrionales > Bdellovibrionaceae > Pseudobdellovibrio. Next base: position 35,674 of record JAYTPC010000173.1, on the reverse strand, counting down.
TTGATGCCACCGTCAACTTCAATCAGATAATTAAAATTATTTTTATGACGCCAATCTTTTAAGGTTTCAATCTTTTCAACTTGCTGATGCATGAATGTCTGTCCACCGAAGCCAGGCTCGACGGTCATAACCAAAACCAAATCCGCCAAATGCAAGTAAGGCTTAATTAATTCTAAATTTGTATTTGGGCGCAAAGTGATTCCTGATTTACATCCCAAAGATCTGATTTTTTTTAACGATTCTTCCATGAAGTCCGTTGATTCCACATGCAAAGTTAAATAATCAGCGCCCGCTTTGATAAAATCTTCGATGTAGCGTTCTGGCTTTTCAATCATCAGATGAACATCCATCGGAATGTGACAATTTGACTTCAAGGACTTTATAACCGGCATACCTATGGTTAAGTTTGGCACAAAAAGCCCATCCATAACGTCGACATGAATCCAGTCAGCACCAGCTGCGGTTACCGTACCTATTTCAGAACCTAGAATAGAAAAATCTGCAGACAATATGCTTGGAGCTATTTTTACTGAACTCAAAAGATGTCTCCTGTTTTTAATTTATAATTATTTAGAAAGTCCTTTATCGCTATTTTGGGTTTTGATTCTGGTTGAACTTCAATTAATGCTAAATGTCCAAGGCCAGTTTGTAAAACAAGATTTTCTGAATTCACTTGGACAACAGAACCCGCTTTTCCTGTTTGCGCAGCATCAACAACTTTTGTTTTTAAAATCTTTAATCGCTTATCTTGAAACACACAATAAGTGCCTGGCCCCATCGAAAAAGCACGCACTTTATTATGAATAAGGTCAGCGCTTATTTCCCAGTTTATTAAACTTTCTTCTTTTTCAATTTTAGCCGCAATCGTGACCCGGGTTTCATCTTGAACTATGGGAGTTTTGTTTCCTTTTACATAGTCCAATAAATCTGTTTTCAGTAAATCACAACCCATCACTGCTAATCGGTCATAAAGATGTGTCGCGGTCATATCGTTTTCAATTTTTATTCTACGTTCACCCACAAGAGGACCTGCATCTAATTTTTTCACAATTTTTTGTAAGCAAACACCCGTTTCTAGGTCGCCGGCCTCGATGGCACGCTGAATGGGTGCAGCACCTCGCCACCGGGGTAATAAGCTTCCGTGCACGTTAACAGCACCGAATTTAAAATGATCTAGAAATTCTTGATTTAAAATTTGGCCAAATGCCACGACCACGGCAATATCGGCATGCCACGCTTTGATTTCTTCGAACAGTTCAGGCTGTTTGCGTAAATTTTCAGGAGTTAAATATGGTAACTTGTTATCTAAGGCTACAGTTTTTACTGCCGACGGAGCCAACTGCATTTTTCTGCCAGCCGGCCTATCCGGCTGAGTCACAACGCCTACGACAGAGTAATCAGAATTTGTAATTAGCGATCGCAAATGAACTGCTGCGAATTCAGGAGTCCCTAAAAAACAAACTTTGATCATGCCCGTGAAGGCTCTTTCAATTTATTTCTTTTTTCTTCTAATTCTTCTTTAGTCGGATAGCCACTTTTTTTGATTTGGTTTTTAATTCGATTACTTTTTGTAAAGCTAATGTGATCTATAAACAGAGTTCCCTCTAGATGATCCATCTCATGCTGAATGCAAATTGCTAAAAGACCATCCGTGGTAAAACGAAATTCTTTGCCATTAACGTCGAAAGATTTAACTTCAATTTTTTCAAAACGCTCTACAGTTTCAAAAAAACTGGGTACAGACAAACAGCCCTCATCAAAAGTAATTTTACCATCACCACTGATAATTTCTGGGTTTATCAACACTAAAGGCTGAGTTATTTTTTTTTCAAGATCAGAAAATTCGTCGTAAACGTAACGGCCGGATTTCTCATCTTTAGGGCGCGTATCAACGACCAACATGCGAATTAATTGACCCACTTGAACTGCTGCCAAACCAATACCATTCGAATCATACATGGTTTCAAGCATATCATCTGCGAACTTTTTTAAGGACGGACCAAAATCAGTCACAGGTTTTGAAACTTCTCTTAAAACGGGATTTGGGTAGGTTAATATTTCAAGCTTTGCCATAGTCGATTTTCACATCCTACAAACGTTGTTTCTTCAGCTTGTTTTTAAGCTATTATCGCTTCAGGCGCAACAAGAAGGTCGATCCTAGCGCTAGCATAATGATATTGGGCATCCAAGCTGCTACTAACGGATTCAATAGACCATGTTGCCCGATGATCTGAGACGAGCTGTAAAAAATCCAGTACACAAGAACCAAACCCAAACAAATTCCGATATTAAGCATCATCCCGCCCCCTCGAGTGCGGCTGACGCAAAAAGGTAGCGCCAGCAAACTCATAACCAAACCTGCAAAAGCAAAACTAAACTTCGAATGAAAATCCACTTCGTATTTGATTGTATCAAGTCCTGCGTCTTTGTTCTTATCAATGAATCGAGAAAGCTCTTTTTGTGTTAATAGATCAGCTGTCTGGCCAGTACTTCTTAAATCTTGGGCTTCTTCGGCCATAACAATTGTTTTTTCTAAAAATCGATCATTCAACGGAAAACTTGAATCTTCTGAAAAAACAGTGACCGTACCGTTTTGCAAAAGCCACTGTGACCCGTTCATCAAAACAGAGTTGGCTGTCAGCATTTGAATTAAATCCCACTTTTCATTAAAAAAATACAAGGTTAAACCTTGTGCTTTATCACCCTGAATGTTCAAAGTTTTAATGTTATAAATTGAATTTTTTGAGCGATACCAAATTCGATTTGTTTTAATGGTTTGAAACCGCGACGGGTTTTTTTCTATTTCATTGTAGTAGGTAAAGCTTTTGTTTTTTGAAAAGATCGGCATCAGCTGATCACTTAGATAATAAGAAAATGCACTGATTAAAAGTATCGATAAAAAGACGACTCTAGAAACACGAAACAAACTCATCCCAGAAGCAAACAGAGCAATCAATTCACTGCCGCGATTTAATGATGCAATTGTCATAACCATGCCCACAACACACGCAACGGGAAGCATTTTGTAAATGATTTCAGGCGAATAGTACAAATAATATTTTAGAAACACGGCCGAAGAAACATTTTGATATTTCAGAATCGATGACATCGCATCCGTGGCTATGAACAACGAGACAAAAATAAGTAAACCCGCTATAAAGGAAGACCAAAACAAAACTAGCAGATAGCGGTCGATTCTGTTGAGCATAGTCTAATTATGCCTTGAACTTGACTCAATGGGTATTGTGATATGTACTTAGGTCAGTAAACACTATTTCAGGATGTGAAACTCGACTATGGCTTTACGCGTCTTACTGGCTGATGAAAGCTCTACCATAAAAAAAGCGATTCAGATGGCATTATCTGAATACTCTGTCGAAGTAAAAAGCGTGCAGTCTGGTCTTGATGTTTTATCTGTCGCCCACACTTTTAAGCCCGATCTCATTCTTGCCGATGTTCTTTTAACTAAAAAAAATGGCTACGAAGTCTGTGCTGAACTTAAAAAAGATCCCGGAACTCGCGGCATACCCGTTATATTAATGTGGAGCAGTTTTTTACAACTGGATCGGTCACAGGCAACTAAAGTGAAAGCCGATGCAACTCTGGAAAAACCCTTTGATACGGAAACTCTACAGGGTTTGGTCGAAAAATATGTTTCAAAATTATCAAATTTTCCGCTAAAGGGTCTGTTGTCACATGGAAGACTTCCAGACTTTACTGAATCTGAAACGTTCATTAGACAGAAAAAATCTTACCTGGGTGATTCCGTTGATCATTCTTCAGATAACACGCATAGTGAATTGCCGGATGACCCAAATGAAGATTTTAAATACAGCCCTGAAGATGAATTTAGTTTTCAAAAACCACGATCAACAGTTCCTCCGGCAGACGATCGCATAACTCCAGAAAAAGAAGACTGGGAATCGTCCTCAAACGACCAGTTTGTTTTAGAAACAGAAAACTTCGGAGATTTTGAAGAGGTCACAGTCATCAATTCAAAGCAAAATTCTGCAACTCCAGATCTGAATAAACGAATTCAAGCAGAAATTAATTCCTATGTGGAAGATTCTCCTCTAGCTAAAAGTAAAATCACTGAAAATTATGCAAGTCAGTCCAAGGGAAATACTTCTTTTGATGAAAAATTATTAAAAGAAGAAATCAAACAAATGGCAGAGCGCATTTGCTGGCAAATAATCCCTGATATAACCGAAAAAATCGTCCGAGAAGAACTAAATAAGTTGCTTCAGGGTCTTGAAAAGAATACTTAAATACCATGACTATTTTAGAATTAATTAAAGCCGCCTTAAAGGAAGATATGCCTTTGGGCGACGTCACGACAGAATCATTAGCAGTTAGGCCCAGAATCGCTGAAGCCGTCCTAAAAGCAAAAGAAGATTTGGTTTTATCAGGCACAACTGCCTTCGAGCAGACCATTTTATTTTTAGAACCCAGCGCAAAATTAACTTGGCATTTTAACGAAGGCGACTTTATTTTCAAAGGTCAAAATTTATGTTCTATCGACGGTGATCTGATTCAAATCTTAAAAGCTGAACGCGTTGCTTTAAACTTCTTAGGACGTCTATCAGGAATTGCGACGCTGACTCGCCAATTTGTAAAAGCAGTTCAAGGAACAAAAACACAAATTTTAGATACTCGTAAAACAACTCCATTATTTCGCGAGTTAGAAAAACGTGCGGTCACGCACGGTGGTGGTTTAAATCACCGATTCAATCTGTCCCATGCTGTGCTGATCAAAGACAATCATATTTCCTTGATGAAAGGAATTACGGCTGCAGTAACTAGGCTACGACAACATTGCGATTTACCTATCGAAGTCGAAGCCGCAACCCTAGAACAAGTTGCAGAGTGCGTGCAGTTAAAAGTGAATCGAATATTATTAGATAACATGAGCAATGATCTATTGGCAGATTCATTAAAGTTAATTCCAGTAGAAATTAAAACAGAAGCCAGTGGCAACATGAACCTACAACGTGTTCCTGCAGTCGCAGCACTGGGTGTGGATTTTATTTCTGTAGGGGCTATCACTCATTCAGCGCCATGTGCTGACGTCAGCTTACTTTTTGATTGGAACGGCTAATGGATAATCCACTGAATGACATTCGTATCGGAAGAATCAGCCATGAATGGGCGAACACACAAAAAATAAAAAGTTTTTATTTTCCTCATGTAGATAGCACAAATACGAAAGCTAAAAGCGAAGCTTTTAACGAAGATACCTTAGCTGAAAATTTAACTCTGTACTTTACCGAGGTTCAAACTGCTGGCCGTGGTCGCGGTCAAAACAGTTGGTCTAATTCACATCCGGGGTCTCAGCTTTTATCGACTTGGTCTTTTATGATTCAAGAAAATCTACGGCCAGTTCTTTCTCCGTTGGTGGGACTTGCTTTGTACAAAGCGGCTAGCACAACGTGGCCTTTTTTAAATTTTAATCTAAAAGCTCCGAATGATCTTTATATCCATGATAAAAAAGTAGCCGGTTTACTGATTGAAATGGTTTCCGAGGGAGATGACACTCGTCTTTTGATTGGTTTAGGATTGAATGTTCTAACCAGCCCGAAAGAGATTGAAAATTCAACAAGTTTAGTTTCAGAACTGCCAAAAACAGCTCCACTTTTGGCGCAGGACTGGATTGCTTTTCTAGAACGTTTTATCTTTGAGATATCGATGTCTATTCAGCTAGCCTACGAACCCTTAGATTCAACTGCATGCACTTCTTTACACTATGCTCTGAACTTGCATCCACTTTTAAAGGAAAAATATATCTCTGTCGATAGCTCTGGCAGCCTAATAACAAAGTCTAAAAAAATAAACTGGACTGATCTTTAAGAAGGTAAACCTAAATATATGGCTGTACAAACTCCCCAGAATCCAGATTTTACTTTCAGATGTCCTGATTTTACTTTACCTGCCGTGACTGGCGGTAATTTTACTTTAACTGATTTCACAAATGATAAGCCATTTGTTGTTATGTTTATTTGTAATCACTGTCCCTACGTGATCGCTATTGAAGACCGACTGATTCAGCTTGGGCATGATTTAAAAAAACAAAGTATTCACTTAATTGCAATCTGTTCAAACGACGAAAATACATATTCCGATGATAGCTTCATCAATTTAAAAAAGCGTGCCACTGATAAAAAGTATTCATTTGTATATCTGCATGATAAATCACAAGAAGTAGCGAAAAATTTTGGCGCTGTGTGCACGCCTGATTTTTTTGTATTTGATAAATCTGCAAAACTTTCTTACCGTGGCCGACTTGATGACTCTTGGAAAGATCCAACACAGGTTAAAACACGCGAACTTTATGACGCTGTCTTAGAACTTGCAGCTGGCAATACCATTTCAAATCCGCAGACATCATCGATGGGATGCTCGGTAAAGTGGATTAAATGATTAAACACACCATCTACGCCATTTTTTTAGGAATGTTGGTCTTTGCACTTTACCTGTTTCAATACACCGGTGCGTTCACAAGTGTGACCGTGGCTTTGGATCAACGACCTGAGATGAACGTCATCTTTAAGGACTATAAAGGGGCCTACCACCAAATTGTTTCTACTATCGAAGAGGTGGAAGCCTGGGCCAAAAAAAATGGTTTAAAATGCCGTCTCAGTTATGGAGAATACCTCGATAACCCAAACCAAGTTGAAGAAGGTCGCCTGCGAGCTCGTGCCGGCTGTGTTATTGATCCACTTGTGCCATCAGAGGCTGATCAATTTCAAAAATTGAAATTGAAGCTTCCCGAAGGTTTCAAAGCTGATACTGTTCATCCAATGAAAGCAGTTGTCGCCGTTTTTTCCGGTGCACCTGGAATTGGTCCATTGAAAGTTTATCCCAAAGCCCAAGACTACATAGCACAAGAGAAATTAATTGCGTTAGGATCTGTTTTTGAAATTTATGAAATTTTTGATGCGAAATCAATGCAGACTACTTACTTATGGCCGGTGCAATGAAGTTCTAAAGGCAGCCGACAATTTCCATAGTCAGTATTACCGGATACATTTTTACAGTTCCCTTTCCAGATCCTACAACCGAGGCCGCTAAATTTCCGGACAGGATTACATCGTTACCGCAACCCGATTCGGTAACCACACCGTCAGATTTTAATTTCCGAGACAATTTTTTTGTAGTCTCTAAGCCTTTAAGATTTAATTGCATCGGAACTGCCTTTTGACCCGCAATGAATATTTCAAAACTTGATTTTGATTCTACTCCCGGACCGGCGATTAATTGAACATCTTGTTCTACTTCAGTGACGACAACTTTTTCTTTTTCTTTTAATTTAATAGGCATTCGAAATGCGCATGACTTACGGCTGACTGTAGGTGAATTCATTTTCGCAAGAGCCAATTGCAATTCTATTTTGTACCGATTCGTTGGTTCTAAAACTGTGATCTTCTCACCGCTGCAGCTGCCACTAAAAACCGGACTGCCCGCTTGTGCCTGGGCAGTTCGAGAATAAAATAACAATAGCAGCAAAACAGATCTCATATTATTTTCCGCGAATTAGGTTTAAAGCAGAACCTGCTTTAAACCACTTCAGCTGTTCGTCATTGTAAGTGTGCTTCACAGCGATATTTTCAACTGATTTGTCAGCGTGCTTTACGACTAGGGTCAAATTCTTTCCCGGAGCTAAATCTTTCAGTCCGTGGATAGATAACAAATCCTTATCTTGAATCTTGTTATAGTCTTCAGGATTTACGAAATGTAAAGCTAGCACACCTTGTTTTTTTAAATTGGTTTCATGAATCCGTGCAAATGACTTCACGATAACGGCAGTGCAACCTAGGTAACGCGGTGACATCGCCGCGTGTTCACGCGAAGAGCCTTCTCCATAATTTTCATCACCGATGATCATCCAACCTTTATTTGCTTTTTGATATTCACGTGCAATCTTGGCAAATTCTGAAGTTGTTCCGTTTAATAAATTGATACCTTTACCGATTTCTCCAGTGAAGGCATTGTCTGCACCTAATAGCATATTGTCAGAAATTTTATCCAAGTGACCGCGGTAATTTAACCACTTACCGCCAGGGCTGATATGATCTGTCGTGCACTTGCCTTTTGCTTTTGCTAAAACGTATTGATCTTCAAAGTCTTTTCCGTTCCAAGTCGTGAATGGTTTTAAAAGTTGTAACCGCTCTGATGTTTCACTGATCGCAACTTGTGCCGTAGCACCCGCAGGTTTTTGGTACCCTTCAGTATCTGGCATAAAACCTTTTTCTGGTAATTCCGGAGCAACCGGCGCTTTTAATTTAATAGTTCCTTTTGGACCAACCAAATCATCGACCATCGGATTAAAATCAATTCGTCCAGCTAAGCCCATTGCCATGACAATTTCTGGTGAGCCGATGAACGATAACGTTTCTACATTGGCATCGTTACGCCCACGAAAGTTACGGTTAAAGGATGTTAGGATGGTGTTCTTGTCACCTGATTTAATATCGTCCCGCTTCCACTGACCGATACAAGGACCACATGCATTCGCTAATACAACTGCGCCAACACTTTCAAATGTTTTCATCTGACCATCACGGGTGATCGTATTTTGAATTTGTGTCGAGCCCGGAGAAACCAAAAACGGTTGCGCCATTTTTAATCCAACACTCATTGCTTGCTCGGCAACGTATGCAGATCTGCCAATGTCTTCGTACGAAGAATTCGTGCATGATCCGATCAATGCCGAAGATAATTTTGTTGGCCAACCTTTTTCTTTTGCTTCAGCTGCAATCGCTGAAATCGGACGTGCCAAATCTGGAGTGTGCGGTCCAACCAAGTGGGGCTCTAACACGGACAAATCAATTTCATAAACTTCATCAAAATATTTCGCTGGATTTTTGATAACATCAGGATCTGCCGTCAAAATATCTTTATTCTGATCCGCTAAAGCGGCAAGGTCAGCACGGCCAGTGGCTTTTAAATAACCACCCATTTTATTATCGTACGGAAATACCGAACACGTCGCACCAAGTTCAGCTCCCATGTTGGTGATGGTTGCTTTTCCAGTACAAGAAATGGAATCTGCACCGTCACCAAAGTATTCAACAATTTTATCAGTTCCACCTTTTACTGTAAGCATACCACAAAGTTTTAAAATCACATCTTTTGCTGATGTCCAACCGCTTAGTTTTCCTTTTAGGTGCACACCGATCAATTTAGGATTTTTAACTTCCCACGGAAGTCCAACCATCACGTCGCTAGCATCTGATCCACCAACTCCAATTGCACACATTCCCAATCCACCAGCATTCGGAGTATGGGAATCTGTTCCAATCATCAGACCACCTGGAAACGCATAATTTTCTAAAATGACTTGATGAATGATTCCGGCACCTGGTTTCCAGAAACCAATGTTGTATTTTGAAGACGCTGAAGCTAAAAATTCAAAGACCTCTTTATTGGTGATATTTGAATTGGCCATGTCCTTTTCTTTGCCTTGATAAGCTAAAATCAAGTGATCACAGTGCACAGTTGAAGGAACAGCCGCTTCATTTTTATCAGCTAACATGAACTGCAAAATAGCCATCTGCGCTGTTGCATCCTGCATCGCCACACGGTCAGGATTTAGTAGAAGAAAACTTTTTCCACGTTCAAGATCTTGATCTTGCGGATTTAGTAAATGGCCATAAACAATTTTTTCACCCAAAGTGAGCGAGCGGTTCAATCGCTTTCGTATAATCTCGGTATTCGCTTTTGTTTTTTCGTAAACTTTTTTAACCATGCTTGCAGTGGTTTCAATAGCAGCCATTTTGATTTCCTTTTTGCCTCTGATTTTGTCTTTGGGTTGAGGCGTTTTTTAGTCATTAATATCATCGATCAAAATAACCCTAGAAAAAATAGAATAATAGGAATATAATATAGTCGTATTAAGAATACATACAACTTTCGTCTAGGAGCTTTAAAAATGATCGAGGGTTTAGAAGCACTGTTAGCCTTAGAAAGAACTGGAACCATCAGCGAAGCCGCCGCACAACTGCGTCTGACTCAATCGGCCGTTAGTAAACGAATTCAATCCCTTCAAGATGACGTTAAGTTTGCAGTCATCGAACCAGACGGACGCCGCGTAAAATTAACAGCAAAAGGTCAGCTGTTGGTTGATAAAGCCCGGCCACTCATTTCTGAAATTAAGAACTTGCGACATTTACAGGTCGCAAGCGGTATTTCACAGTTTTCGATTGGCATATCCGATTCGATAGCTGCGTCTTGGGGCCCAAGACTTATCCGGCTGGCTGCAAAAAAAGAAAAAGGCATTCTGTTTAGCATGCACGTTCACCGCAGCACTTTGATTGAAGAAAACGTGAAGCTTGGACGCTATCACTTGGGTCTTTGCGTCAGTCCTTTGATCGATAAAAATTTGGTTTCAGAAGTTATTTCTGAAGAGCCTATGGTTTTATTAGCAAATCGTTTTGATTCATCTATTCCTAGCAATAAATTAATAACGATCGAACCAAATTCAGCAACCTGGAAAAGTGTTGGAGACAAAATCTTAAAACACTCAAAACTAAAGGATTTAGAAGTTACCCCCGTTGAATCCTTCGCAGCCATTGTGCAAATGGTTCAAGAGGGCTTTGGACACGGACTAGTTCCGATTGGAGTCGCTTTAACGATGGGAGCTCCAAAAAAATCCATCCAGTTATTGATACCGAATATTCGTCGGGAAATTAAACTGATTTCAAGAAAAAGCATTTCCCTGCTGCCAGAGATTCAATCCTTTCAACGTTCCTTAAAAGAAACGTCGAAAGAATTGTTTTAAATAAATAAGCTTATTTAAATTTGGGCTTTAGAACTTGAGACTGCGCATCGAAAACCAAATCAGAGAACGTGAATTTATTTTGCGGCATCAAAACCAATAAATTTTCTAGACCATCACCCTTGGTAAGTTCTAGTTTCAAAGTTTCGTTTGGCTTTATTTTCACATCTCTTAAATCCACAAAAGATTGATCTGACTTTTTTAATGAGATCAAACGATCTGTCTTTTTCGATTTTTTGCTTGAGCTTAAAAAATCATCCATTTGAACAGTGCTTTGTTCATTCTGAGTTACTACCAATTTAAAAGCTAACTGACCGGCAGCTGTCGTTGCTAATTTGCTAACAGCAGCTTCAACAATAACCACTGTCGAATTATTAAATAAAGTGATTTCACGCTGATCGATCAGCGCTGTATCATATTTTTCTTTATCTTTTAATTCTTGTAACTTTTTTGGATCTTCTTTGACTTTATCGACTTCAGCTTCAAATGCTTTTCGAAGTTCCCGAGCTTTTGCTGCATCGATCAAAGTCGAAGCGAAGGCTTCACTGGTTTGATTTGGAATTGTTTTAAGGCTAGCTCCTAAAAGCTCTTGTTCAGGACTGCCATCGTCATTTGTATCGATCAGAAGGCTCACATCACACGTATTCCAAGTGGTCATCGGCTTAAATGTTTTGATGGCCACTTGTAAAATATTTTCTTTTTCACCCTTATCATTTTCTTTGGTTACAATTCTGTATCCTGCATTTTGTAAATCGCAATCTGCTGTCATGTAACTAGCAGCTACAGGCTTACGGTCATCGGTGCCCAATAAATTAAATAACAATGCATCCCCAGGATTTTCATTCGCATTATTTATTTCTAGCGTAGCAGCTGCGCCCGATGAATCCCGCGCAGAGTTTGAATGCACCACGAATTTGTTGGCTTGAATAGCTGACAAGCGATGTGCGATAGCTAAAACCGGAACTCGGTAAACTTCTTCCGCACCATTCATCAGTTTCATCCAACCATCCATTTCACGGATCGATTCTTCCTTCATACGAGTCGCATCCAAAATAAAAGTAACTGGCAGGCTAGCAGTTTCTTTTCCAGCAAGAGTGATAGTATTTGCTGATGTCATCGAAATGAATTCATTACCTTCAAATACAACGGACAACGTTAAAACTTCAGTGGATAAATTCTTAAGCGTCAATTGACGACGTAAAGATTTCTTACTTTCTACTGCTGTTTCACCAATCGATACTGAAGGCTCAAGGGCCACCAGTTTAGAAAACGCGGCCTTGTCGGCTTGCACACGACCAGCACCTTGCATAGAAACTGGATAACGACCTGTTGGCGTACCGATTGTTTTTGATGTGCCCATTAAAATATTTTTAATTTCTTCAGCAGATAATTGTGGTTGAGCTTGTTTAACCAAAGCAACAATGCCAGCCATATGAGGCGCAGACATCGATGTTCCAGACATCTGAACAATCTGATTTCCACCACCCATTTTAGCAGATATCACATTATTTCCTGGAGCAGAAATTTCTGGCTTTATTAAACCATCCACAGAGCGTGGACCCTTTGAAGAAAAACCAGTCAGAGTATCAATAAGCTCTGGCTTTTCCATTTTTTCAGCTGCTAAAAATTCAATCCGCACATCATTTGTTTTTTGCGCTTCTTTTACTTTGTTCGCAGCTTCTAACGTAATCATGATCGCTGGAATTTCAAATTTATCCGTCGTTCCCATTGCTAGCGGAGTGCCTTCACGGTTGTTTCCAACAACAACGCCGATAGCTCCTACTGCAGCGGCTCGTTTTACTTTATCATTGAACGTAACGGCTCCGCGGTCGATGAACGCCACATTCCCGACAAGCTGTGCACTTTGTTCAGCTGTAAAATCTTCGGCTGCAAGACCCATGTAAACTAATTTTCCGGCGACATTGCCAGCCTCTGCGATTTGCTTTGATGTTGCGGCTTCAGTAGCTTCAACAATCAAATCTTCAGAGCCAAGTAATAACTTAGACGTATTAAATTTCCAATTCTGATCACCGTTATCAACTGACGCTGCTATTGAAAAAGCCTCTGTCGAAGTCCCCGGAGCACCAACAATGTAATCTTGCGCGCCAGAATTTCCACCCGATGCCACCACGACAACTCCGCCATGAACTAAATTTTTGATAGCTTCAGAATATAAAATATGCGGATTTCCGTAACCACTACCCAAAGATAAATTGACCACGTCTAGTTTGTCCGAAACATCACCGTCTGCATTTGGATCTGCAGAGTACTCAAGGGCTGCTATAACCACAGAATCACTGGTTGAACCATCGGCACCAAAAACTTTGATCGCATGTAAGACAGCATCAGGTGCCATACCATTGTAAGAAACCACTCCGTCACCAATTCCTGCAACAGTTCCCGCAACGTGAGTTCCATGGCCACTTTCGTCGATCGGGTTCATATCTGGTACCGGAATATGTTTTGAAAAATCAGCAGATCCTGAATCGAAAACAGTTCCAACAAGATCAATACCACCAACAATTTTTGCACTGGGGTAACCAGCTGCAGTTCCTGACGGATCAATATCTTTAAAAGCTTGCTCTGTACCTAATCCTAAAAACATGGAATGAGTATAATCAATTCCGGTATCAATCACACCAACGTGCATGCCTTTTCCGGTGATACCTTGTTTATTTAAAGCTTCTGCTCCAATAAACTTTGATGAATTTCGTTCATTAATTCCCGCGCTAATAGCACTGCTTAAGTTTTGCATGACTTCGGGTCTAGAGAAATTTCCTGATGATTCAGAATAAGTGATTTCACCTAAACCCTTTATTTGCTCTTGAAATTCATTCGGCGCCAAAACCGCAACTGCATTTAAAACCATTTTGTAACGGTACAAAATCTGAATTTCTGGCGATAAATTTTTTAAAGCAGAAATCAAATCAGTTTGCTCTTTGTTGATCGATTCCAGCAGTACGGAGTCGACAACTGTTTTGCCGTCCACTCTTTTAGTTGATTCCATCAAGGAAGGATTTTTTAATTTCAGAACGGCTATAAACCGCTTCGAGTTTTGCGGCCTGGTACTGATGATATTTTGTGAATCTATTAAAAGTGGGTTCAGTTTTAAGGTTGTCGTTTCTTTCGTGCAACTTGTACCAACAAGACCAAGCGCAATAGCTATCAACGTTTTAAATACTTTCATTTTCCCCCCCGGAAATTTAGATTTTTTGAAATCTGCGGAATTTATAAGCTTTTTTTGATCAAAAAACGATACAAAAGGCCAACTTGTTACCAGATTCATTATGTCAGATGTGGGTATACAAAAGTCGGACCAGAATGAAAAGAATACATTCTGAAAATCCAAAATCTATGATTTCATAAAGATACAAAAAATAAACCCACATCAGGAGAATCGAAAAATGAAATTATTTACTCTATTAACTTCTACACTATTAGCATCAAGTTTGGCTTTTGCCGCTGGCAAAGCTGATAAAAAAGCTCCGGCAGGCGCAGTTATCAAACACGACGTTACTGGAACATTACGCTGGACAGGTTACGGCGTCGGAAAAAGTCACGCTGGCAACTTGTCATTAAAAAATGGTCAGATTGAAATGAAAGGTACAGACCTTGTTGGCGGCATGTTCGTCATCGACATGGCGACATTAAAAACGGCTGATTCAGAAAAATTACAAGGTCATTTACAATCCCCAGATTTTTTCGACATCACAAAATTTCCAGAATCAACTTTCAAAATTACAAAAGTGGAAGCGATCAAATCAGCAACTGCAACCCACAAAATTTCAGGCGATTTAACTATAAAGGGAAAAACAAACCCAGTTGAACTGATGGCAACAGTTTCTGAAGCCAACGGAAAAATGACAGCTTCAGGATCAACAGAAATCAAAGACCGCACAAAATTCGATATCGTCTACAACTCAGCAAAATTTAAAGCCGTATCCGCTTTGGGCGACAAACTGATCGAAGACAACATCAAAATCGAATTAGACGTCACCACTAAATAATCCGAAAAGGTACCTGCTCACTTTTGGTAAGGCAGCGCATTAAAAAAGGGGTCGAATACAATTGCAAAATAGCAAAAATGCAATTGTATTAAAGCATGAAAGCTAACACTTTAATAATTATATTTATCTTTTTAATTGTTCTTTCTGCTTGTGATTTTTTTAAAAAAAAAATGGAATTTTCTAACGAAAACTTCAAGCGGCTGAACGATTCAATATTTATAACGAAGCCGTTAGATCCAGCAGAAATAACTAATAAGATTGTTATTGTGAACTTCTGGGCGTCCTGGTGTGCACCTTGCCAAGAAGAAACCCCAGCGCTACTAAAACTGGTTCACCAGCACCCTACGCAAGTCATTTTAATTTCAATAAATGCTGAAGCCGATGTTAAAGAAGCTAAAAAATTTATGAAACTATTTCCAAATTTTAAAGGAGCAAATATTTTTGTTTTGCACGATGCAAACAGAAATTGGAGTAATCAATATTCAGTAACTGGGCTGCCAGAGACTTTTCTTTTCGACTCGCGATCGGCATTGGCTTATAAGGTGACAGGGCTAATTGACTTTCAGGCCTTTAATAAAAAATTTCAGGAAGTTTTGTCTACCAAGTAAATTGATTAGTGTGGCATTCATTACAGTTATTTTTATTCGGAAACAAATTATGGTCTGGCACGCTTGGTGGGGTATGACATTGAAAACACGCTGTATTTAATCCTTTGTACGTGCCGGTCTTGTGACACTCCATACAATCTAAAGTTCTGTGAACCCCGCGAAGTGGGAAGCGTGTTAAGGAATGCTTAAATCCTGTAACTTCCCAGAACTGTTGCCGATGGCATTCTTGACACTGAGTTAAGGTGCCGTTGTGGACATCATCTTTTGCGTGGCAAGTAATACACTGCTGGCTTAATCCAGATAGCTTTCGGTTGTCTTTGTGACATTCTGCACATTCAAGTGAAAAATGGACACCAGTCAAAGTGAAATTTTTGTGAAAGTTTTTTGTAACCTTCCAGCCTTTTTCAGTGTGGCAATCTTGGCATTTAATACCGAATTCGCCACGGTGAACATCTTTATGACATGTTGTGCATGTTGCAGCGATCGGTTTGTATCTGGTGACTTGCCTAGTTTCAGCTTTTAATTTGACGTATTCGCCGCTTATAGCCTTATGACATTCAATGCATTTCACATCGACGTGCTTGTGCCGAAGTATAAAATCACTTTGTTTATTGTGATCAAATTTAACTTTCTTCCATGTGTCTAGACTGTGACAATCTAGACAAGCCAGGCCCAGTTGTTTTTTATGATAGTCAGTATGGCAACTAAGGCATTCAGTTTTCATAACATGCGGAAATTTAAATTGTGAAAGTGTAAGCTCGGTTGACCTAGTCAATGAACCTTGCGATTTAATATTCGGCACAGAAATTAAAACCTTAGTTTGCGAACTAACATGGCATTCACTGCACTTTAATTTTTCATGAGCGCCCTCTAGCGGATACCTGGTTTTGCTATGATCAAATGTTTTAAGTTGTTTGAAGTTATTAGTTGAGTGGCAATCGAAACAGTTGTTGCTATTAATTTTAGTTGAGAATTGCTGAGTATGAATATTTTTATGGCAGTCGATACAGAATTTACTTTCTATCGATTTAAATTTAAAAATCTGTTTCCCTTGTGGTCCGTGGCAAGTTGCACAGCGAACTTTTTCATGGGAGCCGGTTAATGGAAATTTTGTTTTTGAATGATTAAATCCATTGCCATCTTTCATATCGAACCAACCGGTGGTGACGTGGCATTCCGTGCAAGATTTCTGTAGCAAGGCTTTGCTAAATTGTCCGATATGTGGACTTTTATGACAGGATTCGCACGTTTTTACATTAAGTAATGGCCACTTATAAATTGAGCTGACTATTTTTTTATTTTTATCCTGCGTTGTGTGGCAATCCAAGCAGTTTAGCTTTGTGTGTTCGCCATCAATTGGATAGCGCGTGTGAACATTGTGATCGAATTTGGAAATTTGTTTCCAATTGGTTTCCGTATGGCACACTTGACAGGCATTAGGATTGCCAAAGTGTTTAGTTTTAAGTTGATTAAAGCGGTGAAAATCTTGATGACACGTTAAACATTGTTGCCGCAATCCTTGAAATTTAAAACTTTTATCTTTAGTTAAAACCATCGATTTTTGTTTTTGTGTATGGCATTCGATGCAGGTGATTTCAAAATGTTTTCCACGAAGCGGATAGTTTGTGATTTTATGGTCAAACTTCGCGATCGACCAAGCTTGCAGGTTGTGACAGGTTAAGCAGGCTCCATTTTGAAACTTTTTACTGACATTATTTTTGTGCTGGTCCTGGTGGCATGTTAGGCACTGGGCCTGTTTTAAATTTGGCCATTTATAAATACTGCTTATTTTGTTTTTTGTTTTCGTGATGTGACATTCGGCGCACTTAAGATCTAAATGTTTCCCTTTTATTTCATAGCCAGTATCTTTTTTATGATCGAATTTTATTTCGCTTTTCCAAGACTTCAGTGAATGGCACTGTATACAATCTTTTTTAGCCCAGGTTCCCTTAAAGTAATGAATATCATCTTTTTTGTGACAACTGACACAGCTGGCTTGGTTGCCAAAGTAGCGTATCTTAGAAGCGCGAACTGAAGGTTCTTTATGTAAACCCTTGTGGCAGTCCAAACATTTTATCTCGGCGTGCTTTCCTTCAAGCGAATATCCAGTTAACTTAGCATGATCAAAATTTTTCTCTTCGACTGCAACAGAGTCATATTTTCTGCCTTTGTGCTCGGAGTGGCAATCTCTGCAGGATTGGGTTACTAATCCGTGGAACCCGCGCTTTGAATTCACAAACGGTTGAATGGGTTTATGGCATTCTAAGCATTTCGTATCAGAAACCCCTTTCCCAGCATCATGACACTTTAGGCAATCATTTTTTTCCAATTGCTGATGGCCCATAATTAATGGTCCGGGTGCTAAAAGCTTATTTAGTAAACCCTCTTGTGCCCTAACCGAGAAAGTAAAAAAGATAACAAATGAAAGAAAAAATAATCGTTGATAAATCATAAATTACCACGCGGTGGAGCGCCGTTACGCAGTGGTGGAATCTCGCGGTTTCCGAAGCGATATCCTATTTTAAAAAATGCACTTACTATTTTTACGTTCTCGTCAGCTGCGGACTGAGCAGAGATTGCCATAAAAAGATTTCGTGAAAGCAAATAGGAAAGCGCCCCATCAATGATCAGTGGATGAGTGGTTTCGCCGCTATCATTTTTTTGCACTTGAGTTTCGAGGTCTAAATTTGCCTCCCAGCGCCGATTGAAATATCCTAATCCCAAGCGAGCCAGGGCATCAGAGCTTGTAAAATTTTTTCGTGATCCTACGGTTGCATAAATATCCCAGTTCGGCCCCAAAAATTTAGATTTAATGTAGCCCAGCTCGATTGCTTGGCGTTGAAGATTATCTAACTGTCGTCTCCCGTTAGCAAGTTGTAGAAAAAAACGATTCACTTCAATTCTATCAGTTAAGTTCAAATTAAATTTAAGATTAATCTCGCTATAGGGACTGCTGATCAAAGTTTCAAGAACGCCTTGACGGCGAGAATACTCAATAACGTCAATAGTTGTGTAATTTAAATCGGTGAAGAAATACGGACTCCATGCTTGTTGCCAAGTCGCGTTGCCATTTTGCACGTAACCTCGAGGAACTAAGTCATAATAAAGTAACGAAATAAGACGGCTGTCTTCGTTCCATTGGTAAATAAGGTTATGAAAAATATAATTGCGATCAACGTGGCTCGAGTAAGTTTCTTGTACAATCCCGTGGCTGGCGTATGTGTTTCGATCCCAACTGCCGCCCAAGCTCTGGTAAGTTAGACTTGTTCCATAAATCTGCGCGGCAGGATCATAAACTAAATAACTTCGCTCACGTTGTTGTGGATTGTTGCCTGCAAAAAAAGTCGCTTGCCATTCCGGAGTCCAATAATTTCTAATTTGCAAACCATCAACGTGAGCAGCGCCAACCTCGGTGGCTGGAAAACGACCTAATTGAAATCCCCAAAATTTCTGCGGATTAGTCAGCCCAACACTTAGCTGACGCACCTGAAACTGATTGCGCGCGTCTAGCGCAAGTTTTTCTTTGTTAAGTTTATCGAAAAAATCATGTTTATCGCGCAAGTCCGTAATAGATTCAAATTGACCGGGCCCCAAATTTTCACCTTTTAAATAAAAACGCCCGGACAAAGTTTGGAAATCATTTTTGCTAGAGCCCGCTGCGCTTGTATCAGCAAATCTTTCTGTTGCAGCATAGCCACCCAAAACAACGCGACCACTCCAGGATTCTGAAAAAACCTTGCTTGCATGCAAAACTGATAGCAAAATTGCTAAAGCAAAGTACTGAACTTTAACTCTATTCAAAATTAACTCAACTCTTAGAAGGAATTCATGCATCAATTCATCTTAGCTACTATTGCAAAATGGAATCAAAACATTTTTTTCAAGTATATCGCTTCTGTGAAATTAGCAGTTCCCTTAATGATTGCTTTAATAGTCGCAGTATCTGTAGGAACTGTCCTTGAAAGCATGCACAATGCTGAATATGCTAAACTTGCGTTATATAACTCTAGTTGGTTTAACGCTTTGCTGTCACTGCTAGGGTTGAATGTTTTTGCTTCAATGATGTCTAGATATCCATGGAAAATCTATCAAACTGGATTTGTAATGACTCATGTTGGAATTATAGTCGTCTTACTAGGCAGCTGGATAACTAAAATTTATGGCGTGGATGGTTCGTTACAGGTTCAAGAGGGGCAGTCCCAAGGCATGGTAACATTACCCCGCCTTATGGTGGGTTATCAATTTGATGGTAGCTCGACGCTAAGTTCAGTGGTTTTTGAAAAAACACTTTTTGAAAAATCGGAAAAACAGCTGGATGCAATTAATGATAAAATTGGGCACGTCGTCAAGGTAGAAAGATTTGTACCATTTGCGGAAATCGAAAATGGCTTTGTGGCCAACCAAGATTTAAGTGGTCCGGTCGGCATTAGTTTTGGCTTAAAAAGCCAATTTTTTGATGTCAAAGAGTGGTTACACAGCGAAGAAAACCCGGTTTTCCAAATGGGGCCGGCGACCTTAAAACTAATCATAGATGAAAATGCACAACTACCAGATTCGGTTAAACCCATCAATAACCAGAAAAAGAAACCGAAAGCTACGACAGCCGCACCATTAAATCGAACTGTAGCACAGGCGGGAAAAGTTGAAAATGCCGTCGTCGTGCTTGAGCAACAAAGTGGAAACGAACTTAGAAAATTAAGTTTAGCCGAACTTAAAAAAGGTATTTCACAAAACGGTGTCCGTATTAAACTGATGAAAGCCTATGATCGCGCGATTGTCGCCGGAAATAAAATGGTTGAAAGCGAAGATCCAAATTCACCTCCGAATCCTGCATTGGAACTATCTATCGAAAAAGGACATGAAAAAGTACGCGAAGTTCTTTATGGTAAATTTCCGACATTTTCTTTAAATAAAGATGGAGTTTTTGGATTAAGCTTCAAGTATTTGGCAGGCATCACGCCGTCAGAAACTGTATTACCTTCCGGTCACCCAAAAATCGATTCAGCACCCGCTGCTGATTCGATGCAGACGGCCGCAGCTAATATTGTTCCTGGCGAAAACGTCATCGAGTTTCACGCAAATCGCAGCGATCCTTCGCAAGTACGTATTATACTTTTAAAAAAGGATAAAAAAGTCGCTGAAAAATTAATGAAAGAGGGCGACATTTTTCAAACTCCGTGGATGGGGATGCAGCTTTTTATTGGCGCCATCAATTTTGGATCCGAAAAGCAAGTAGACGTCAGGGCTGTGCGCCCTAAGCCTGGAAAAAATTTACCACCTAGCGCACTGTTTGTTAAACCGCTTGGCCTGACCAAGGGGTTTTGGCTAAGCCAGGGCGAAGTTAAAAATTTTAATGTTTCAGGACGTAGTGGCTTTGTAATTTTTGCCAACGAAAGTGTACAACTGCCATTTGAAGTCAAATTAGACAAATTCACTAAGAAAGATTATCCCGGCACTGAAACCCCGTACAGTTATGAAAGTCTTGTCACACATTCAAGAACTAACGAGCAGACTTTGATATCAATGAACGAACCTTTAAAATCAGATGGCTATACATTATACCAAGCCAGCTACGCTTTAAACCCGGGGCAAGCGCCGGTTTCAATTTTGTCCGTTAATCAAGATCCTGGACGCGCAGTGAAGTATCTTGGAAGTTTAATTCTATGTTTAGGAATAGCTACATTCACAATAATGAGAAGCCGAGTTTATAAAAATCGCTAGAAAAGGAAAATCGTTTGAAATTCATAAAAATTATATTGTTTGCAATTAGCACCACAGTCTTTTCACAGAGTTTTGCGCAAATGCAAGCCCCAGCGCAAAGCCAAGTGCAGCCATTAACTGCCGAAAGAGCACTTGATGAATCCATACAATTTGGAAAACAAATTAAAATTGATAAAATTCGAATGGCGGCCATGACCCAGAATGGAAGAATCAAGCCATTTGCAACTTTTTCCAGGGAAACGATGTTATTTATTACTGGAAAGTTCAAGGGTTGGGGCTTAACATCAGAACAACTTTATTTGACATTTTCATCAAGCGAAGCGGCTCCGTATGCGCCCTTCATTGAAATTCGCGACATTGAATTACGAAAAAAATTAGGATTTACGGCTGATAAAAAATATTTTTCGCTGGCTGATTTAGAAAGTTCACAACTTGAAAAATTAGCAATGCCCATTTTTCAAAAAGAGCAAGACGGCAACAAGCTTGATGAAAATGACAAAAAAGTGACTGAAGCATTTTCACAAATGAACGTATTTCGACAAATTGCACTGAAAGATCATTTTCCCGCTTCTATTGATTTTTCCTGGCTTGAAAAAAAAGCCGATCAAGTTGCTGCTGAAAAGAATGAAATTTCGCAAACTGCCAGCCGGTACTTAGAGGCACTAAAAAGAAAAGATTTTCAATTTGCATATACAATTTCAGAACAGCTTAATGTTATGTCGAAGCTGCAGCCAACACCTGAACTATTCAGGCATGCGCTAGATAAAATCAACGTCGAAGTTTGGTTTTTTGATTTTCGTCCATTTCTTTGGGCCAGTATCGTAAGCTTAATCGCGGCGTTTTTGCTTTTGTTAGATTTTACTAGAAAAAAAATATCGCCGCGTTTAGTTTATGTGCTTTTCGGATTTTCAATGGCTCCGACGATTTTAGGCTTAGCGCTTCGAGTCTATATCACGTTGTTTTCTCCGATAACTAATATGTATGGCACCATGATATGGGTCGCGTTCGGTGTATCACTATTTAGTTTAATTTTATATTCACTTTACAAAAATGCGGTCATGAGCGGATTTATGTTTTTAGGATCAGGCTTAATTCTATTGTTAACGGAAAATATTCCGTTAGTTCTAAGCCCTGACATGGACCCAATCGTTGCCGTCTTACGAAGTAATTTCTGGTTAGCAACACACGTAACCACGATCACAATATCTTACGCAGCTTTTACGATCGCCATGATTTTAGGAAATGTGACCTTAATTAAAAGTCTTTTTGGTAAAATAGATGCCAAACAAATTCAAGATTTTTACCACTATTCATACCGCATGGTGCAATTAGGATGTTTTTTATTAACCGTAGGAATAATTCTTGGAGGAGTCTGGGCTGATTATTCGTGGGGGCGTTTTTGGGGTTGGGATCCAAAAGAAACCTGGGCACTTATCGCTGACTTAGGCTTTATTGCACTTTTACACGCGCGCTACATTGGCTGGCTTAAACCCATTGGCTTCCTGTCGTGGTTACCAGTGGCCTACTTGTTAGTTGTAATGGCATGGTACGGTGTCAATTTTATTTTAGCAGCAGGGCTGCACTCTTATGGATTTTCAAGTGGTGGAGCAACAGCTGTTGCCATATTTGTTTTAGCGCAACTGTTGCTTATCGGCCTGAGTACGCTGCGTCGGAAATTAAAACCCGCATAACAGATCTTTTTCTGGCGCTTTATCCACTGCTTAAAAAAATCAGCGATGAAACAATATGTATGACTGCGGCTACATACATAAATACCGCGAATGGAAAATGAAACGCATGCCAATAACCCATAAGTTTTTCGAATGGGCCTAGAAACTGTGCTTTTCTTTTACTAAGACTGTAACGTGAAATATAAGACTTAGCAGAAAGTGGCCAATCTTTTGGAATTGGCATATCAAAAAACCGCAGTCGAAAGTCACCTGCAAAAGAAGATAGAAATGCAGTCAAGGGGTCTATTGTTTTTGTAGTTAAACTAGCTCCGGAAAATAAAAGGTTGGCATTAAGCACTTTGGTTTTTAAATTTTCATCCACTTCGATTTTTCGACGCTGGAAGGATTCATTTAAACTGGTTAGTGCTGCGGTTGATATTTTATCAAAATCGCTTCTTTGTGCCGATAGCTGCGTGAAAAAATATTTACCAATGATGCCGCTGCTTAGCGATACGACCATGCTCCAGAAAGAGATCCCCACAAGGCCCCGAACCTTAAGTCCACTGTGAAAAAAGATAAGAGTGGGACCTAGTAATCCACAAAATATATGAAAGTTTAACCAGTTGGATAGCTTTCCAAGTTTGTGCATGAATTCAAAACGCTTTCGTAAAGAATAAACATTCATCAACACCATCAGCCCAAATCCGATCCAGCCAGCCCAAAGACTTATAGTTCTACCCGGAGTTGTGTTAAATTTTATTTTTGGACTAATCCAGTTTAATTTTTGCAACATAAGTAGAATGCTTAGATTTTGCTGATAATTTAGTGCCCAGTATTCAAAGCCAAGAAGTACTGTAAGTAAAAGCCAAATGCGAATATAAATTTTCATGCTAGAAGTTTAAAGATCAGAGACTTAATTTGCAAATGGTAGTTAAAGGATAATTCTGAATTAGGATCGAAATTATACCAGTAAGCACCTTATCGCCAACGGCCAGTTGTGCCCGTGGTTGTTGGTACTGTCATGGTTTGCTGATTGCCTGCGTGACATGAAAAAGTACTGTTGTTTACAGTTCCACAACCCACGGCTACATAGGCTGCACGTGCAGCTGACGGGTATATAATACCGTTTGCATTGGTAAATGTTGTCGTTCCCGGCGTTCTGGTGTGGCAACCAACGCAACTTAAAGCGGTCCCGTTAAATTTGGCTGTTGGATGATGTCGGCTTCCTACAGCTTTCATTGTTATTCCACTTGTTGGTGCTATGAAAGCGGCTACATCTGCTTTTGATCCTAAATGACAGCTGACGCAACTATTTTGCCCGGCAGGTAAACCTTGATGGTCAAAATCGGTAATCACTTTATAATTATTTGTTCCATGGCACGAAATACAATTTGTATTCGTAGTATGCACACCGGCGTAACCTGCAACCGTGATTCCGCCAGTGGTGTGACTAGGTATTGTGTATGTCGAAGGCGCCGCCGTTCCGCCGTCCCAATCAATTGCTGTTGGAACACGGTTACTAACTCTGATAATACTAGCTTGGTGACAAGTCGCACAGTCGCCGATATTTGCTACTGCCGAGTGATTAAAAGTAATTCCCGTTGTCGTTGAAGTTACTGGACCCTGTGGCGCTAAGTGACAGGTGTTGCAACTAGATGTCACTGAAACTTTATTATGAAAGGTGTTTTTGCCAGGTGTTGACCACGAAACGCCATCATCGGTATGGCAGGTCGCACACTGTTGCGAGGCAACTGTTGGCATACTAACCAAGCTTGTATGAGTAAATTGCTGTGGCACATGAGTACCCTTGTAAACTTGCTGAATTTTTCGTGGCAAATTACCTGCGGGCATTCGTTGATAGTGACAAGCCGTGCAAGCAACTATCTGAGTTGGCGTAAAAGTAGAATGAATTTTTGTTGCTGAATTCCAATTTGATGCCACTGTCGCAGTCGGAGCTGCGTGGCAAGTTGTACATTGTTGACCGACTATTAAAGCAAAGCCATGGTGAACTCCGGCATAAGGTGCGGCGCCTGTACTTAAATTAGCAAGTGATCCTACTGTGCCAATATTTCTGATCGTAGCAACATTCAGCGGGCCAGTAGTTGGATCGTGACACTTTATACAGTTTGCAACATCAGCTGCGTCCGGCGCAGTCCAAGTTACAGCACCAGTTGGTCGCGTGTGAAATTTTCCATTTGCAGCTGTTGCAGCACCAGTTCCATGACAGTTTTGGCAAGATACTGCGTTTGTATTCACAGTGTGATCCATACCTTTAACAATTAGATTTGGACTTGCCGGTGTACAATTAGGTGCCGAACCTAACACTCCCGCGCAAGTAACAGCATTAGCAATTAATTTTTCTCCAACAACACCCGTGGGAAGAGTCCCACCGGCGACGCCTAATTTCCAACTGCCGATGACAGGATTCGGAAACTGCGTAGACGCGCCAGTGTGGCATGAAACACAATTCGAATTAAATCCAGTGTGATTCGTTGATGTGACTCCTGCAGCTGTATGGCAATTCAAGCAATTTAAATTTGCGCTTGAGTGAAGAAAATTTCCGTTAGCCCAATTTGCAGACGTGGTATTCGCGACTGCTGGCGCTGTATGGCAAGTTGCGCAATCAACATTTGGCGCATGGCGAGCCAAATCAAATGTTGTGAATGGCGGACCACCGACATTTGTTTTATTTTTCCAGGCTATATCAGTAAAATTTGCAGATCCACTAGGGCGATTGTGGGCGTGGCAATCCAAACACGATGCTAAACTTCCTGCTGCAGTATTGGCATGAAAATTAGCACCAGAAAATGGCTTAGAATTTGGCTGCGGATTGGTGCCTGCAAGCGGCATCGAAGGTGCACCTATATGACAGCTGATGCATTCGGCCAGCACTACAGATGCAGTTCCGCGGTTCACAGATCCGACAGAATTTGAAATCCAAGCAACAGCTTCGTGTCGCATGATTTGCTTAACTCCAACAGCGCCGCTAGGCCTAGCATTCGTATGGCACTGCACGCAGCTTGCTGGATCAGTGACAATATTTTTATGAAATAGTGCGCCAGCAAAAGATCCCGTTGTCGCACTAGTCGCATGGCAAGTTACGCAGGCAAGTGCTGAAACTTGTGCATCGGAATGGTCGATTTCTAATTTCAAGTTTATAGTAACTGGCAATGGTCGCGACATAACAGATCCCGTAAAAGTTGGAATAATAGTTTGAATATTAAATGATTTACTGCCGACTAAACTTGTGGGTTCAGCAAGTGCCGGCCGCCAATTTGTTAGCGTATTAAATTGCGACGTGCTCGTATGGCAGGTTGCACATTCGATACCCACAGTATGTAAGTAGGGCTTAGTCGTATTATTTGCGATAAAAATATTAGATTTGGGCATTTGATTCGTATGACATTCAATACATGCAGCCGGAGATGGATCATGCGCATATTGCCCACCGGTCCAAGTTGTTCCCCAAGTTGGCTTTTCTGTATGGCAGGTTATGCAGTCTTGAGCGATCCAGGCCGATGAACTATGGTTAAAATTATGATTTAATGAGCGCACCAGCGGCCTGGTGCCTTCGTGGCAAGTGGCGCACTTTGTATCGGTGCCAAGGCTTTGATGAGATGCGGGATTCATCGCGCTAGAAGGGAACTCAACCCGGGGTTGTTCTACGCCGCAATTTTGAAAAAATAGTATCATGAAAAGCGCTAAGCTAATTAAACCTGTGTAACGATTAAAAATAGAAAACACGTGCTTAATTTTCAAAAAACCCCACACCTTGTAATAATATAATCTTTGTTCGGCTTGAATTCATTTTAATAACAGCACTTAAATCAACCAAGAGCTAAAATGATACACTTAAAATAACAAACTTTAGACAATTGCCATGTGCTCACTAAAGTAACCCAAAGTGTTTATATTAATGTCACTTAATAACTAGCCCCGGTTACTGTTAACTACAAATGTATTCTACCGATAAAGCGTATATGAAATTTGAAAGTATAATTAATTTCTTAACAAACCATATTTATTTTACTTTTTTTTTCTTTGCCGGCATTTTTGTTTTGTTAAGAATTCTGAAGCGTGAAAATCATCATAATACGGCTGTTAAACTTTTGGACAAAGCAATTAAATCAAGTATGAACGAGCCCCTTACTTTGCACCCTGAAATTGATCCTGCAATGTGTGCGGGATGCGGTGCCTGTACAAAAGTCTGTCCAGAAGGTGATATTTTAAAAATGATCAATCACAAAGCGGTTTTGGTGGGGCCAACGAAGTGTGTTGGTCACGGCGAATGCGAGCGCGCTTGTCCATATGACGCTATTAAATTAGTTTTTGGAACAAAGGCGCGTGGCATGGATATTCCACGAGTTTCAGCCAACTACGAAACCAATGTTTCCGGATTATACATCGCCGGAGAACTTGGCGGCATGGGACTGATTCGTAACGCAATTAAACAGGGAATTTTGGCTGCTCAGCATGCGCTATCGCAAAATAGCAATGATAAGTATGATTATGATATTCTTGTTGTTGGCGCTGGCCCTGCGGGTTTGGCAGCCTCACTTACTGCAATTGCAAATAAAAAAAAATACCTGACTATCGAACAAGGTGGTTTCGGAGGAGCTGTTTATAATTTTCCACGTCAAAAAATTGTTATGAGCCATCCTTTTGAGTTGCCCTTAGTTGGAAAAATGAAGTTTCAATCCAATAAGGTTTCAAAAGAACAGCTCCTAGAATACTGGAATGATGTTAAAAAGAAAACTAATTTAAAAGTCACAGAAGACACGCAGTTCATGGGGTTAGAAAAATTTGGTAATGGCTTCAAAGTAAAAACGAATCGCGGCGAATTTAGCAGTCGAAAAGTTATTCTTGCTATGGGCGTGCGCGGAAGTCCCAGAAAGCTGGGGGTTCCGGGCGAAGATAAATCCAAAGTAACTTACAATTTGCTTGATCCAGAACAATATCAGAACTGTGACGTGGTCGTTGTTGGCGGCGGCAATGCCGGAGTAGAGTCAGCGCAAATGCTTGGCGAAGCCCGCTGGAAAAATCGCGTCCACCTTTTAGTTCGTAGTGCTACTTTTGACCGCTGCAATGAAGATAATATTAAACGCATCACGGATATGGAAAAGAAAGGGCTTGTTAAAATTTGGTACAATTCTTCTGTCATCCAAATTGACGAATCGGAAATTAAAATTAAAATTGATACCGATCTGGTAACAATTAAAAATAATTACGTTTTTGTTTTTGCTGGAGCTGAATTACCACACAAATTTTTAATGAGCCTTGGAATCGAAATAGATAAAAAATTTGGTCAGACAAAAGCAGGTTAGTTTTCCCAGTTTATCACTGGGTCCATTTTTTTAGACGTAGTCGCCTTTTTTGATCTTTTCCAGAATAATTTTCTCGGTCTTGATTGGATCTCGCGGATCGACTGAAAAGTAACTTTGCTGCTCGCAACGGATTTTTTCTTTAATCAACCAACGTAAGATATCTGACAGGTCTTTATTTTTTTTATCCCGAAAAAACGGATCGTTTTCCAAAGCATCTTTGGCTTTTTTCAAAGCGCGAGCTTCTTGTGGATCTGATTCTTTCACGTTGTAATGAGGCAGATCATATTTTTTAACGTCACTAGGCAACACTCCCAAAAAGCGAACGTTCGGCGCCGAGAAATCACCATTTCGAATCAGTGATGCCGCAGATCCTGCCTTTAATGTACGAAAAATATTTTGCATTGTGTACGCATCCAGATCACCGAAAAAATACATCGGCACATCTAATTGGTCTTCGATCAGTTTACACCAACCACGAACACCATTCGATGGAACGCCTTGTGCACCCATCAAAATGCAATTATTCCGTTTTGTAAAACCCATGGCCTGCAAAGTGCCCGCGGTTCCTTCTGATTCGACGACTAAGCAAAAATCAATTTTCTTTTTTGCTTTTAGTTTCAAAGATTGAGGTTTATTTTTGGGCTGAAACGGCGATGTCCCAAGAGTCGATAAATCAACATTGGCTTTTGTACCATCCGGTAAGGTTTCGGTAACTAATAATTGTTGAGAATACGTTTGTCCGCCGCGATCATTGGCGAAACAATTTAATTCTTCTCGGTAAACTTCTAACATGTCGCCGATGAAATCGATAATGGTATCGGAGTCATCCTGACCATCAAAATCCAATGGTCTGTATCTGGAATTTCCTTTAATCAAACCTTTACAGATATAGTACAATTCACGCTTCGTATTGACAGCGCCTATGTCTAAATTTCTTAAAAGAATCTCTAACATAAAAACAACACGCGCTAATTTCTGCACGGAAGAAACGTTCAATTCAGTACGAACGACCTTATCACCCGGAGTTAAATATCCTACTTTTGAATTGTACTCAGAGTTATCCAGAGACGTCTTCACAGCCTCCAGATAAGGGCGCTTCGAATTTTCTAAATCTTTCAGCATTCTTTCTGCTAAATTTTTTGCTTCTTTTGGAATATCTAACTTAAGTTCGCGAATTTTTGATAAACCTGCCATGACAATACCTTTTCCTTATTTGAAGCGCGAAAAATTACTTCTTATTCTTCTTTGTCGCTTTTGATTTTTTTGCTTTTACTTCGCTGGCAGAATCTTCATCTGCATCGGCACCCGCTACATCATCTAAATCAATTCCCATTTTTTTTGCTTCTTTTTTCTTTTGCTCTGCTAACTTCGTCTGCGCTTCTTCTAACTGATTCACAGCTGCTTCAGAATCACGTCCCAAAATCTTTTTTAAACCCTCTTCAGCTTTTTTGCGTCTAGCATCGTTTGCGCCGGCAAGAAGCACCAGTTTTTCAACCAAAATTGGACCGAACTGTTCAATGTGAGCTAGCTTTCTTTCAAGATCAGCTTCTTTCATCTCATGTTTGATATGCCGAGAAAGTTTTTGCCCAGCCTGCATCAACGCACGACGAATTTCTTCAACCAATTCTTCAGATGCATCAATCGTTTCTTTCGAAGCATTTTTAAACTTGATAAATGGCGACACTACTGAAACCGCAAAAACATATGGCCCTTGCGGTAATGATTCCTTCGGTTGAGCTAACCCATATGATTTCCAATTTACGCTTTCAATAGCCCAAGTGATCGCACACCCTGATTTATCAAATTGTAGCGGCACACGATTAGCGAATCGTAACAACTGAACAGGACTGCCTTCATCACCGCGATTGATAAATCGCGCTAATGCCACTTCGACGACAACCGGTTTAAAATCACAGATCGTTGGCTTTCTGGTAACGACAGAGAAAAAATCAACTTGGCCAAGACGATTTATGGATTTAGAAAGTGAATCCTCGCCGACAGTCAAAACCGACTTCGTAGACGGAGAAATCAAAGTTGTTGCTTGCACAGCTTGGAAGACTTTTTTAAAATCTTCTTCACTTAATGAAGTTACAGATTTTTCAATTAAAGCTTTGGGCATTCCTGATTTTACAAAATCTTTAATGGATTGATCAGAAACCCTAGAAAAACCGGTTTTTAAAAACTTAGAAACGCTGACTTTTCCATAAAGTGTTGCGTGAGTGATAAATTCACCCAATTTAAACGTGTGTGGATGCGGTAAAGTGGCTTCTGGAATTTCTGGAGTTTCATTGCTGACTCGGTCTGTTTTCTGCCAATCCAAATCACCCAGTTTAAATTTCATTGTTACATGGGGATTTAAAAGAGCAGTTCCTTCGATGTAAGTTTGAAGTCCACCATCACCGTTTAACTGAATTCGCCCGTCCATCAAAAATTCGACACGAACGCCACTGACTTTATTTTTCCAGTCGATCATTTCTTTATTTTTAACAACGCCGGTGTTGGTTTTGATATCAACATCGACCTGAGCAGAAATAGCTTTACGCATGCTTTTTGTTTTTGATATGACCTGCACGCCCTTAGCGTTCGTCATTTGTGCCCACGTGGTCGCAGCAGATATACCGATACCTTGTTGGCCCCGTGAACACTGACCACGGCCAAATTTTGAAGATGCTAAGTATTCGCCGAAAACTTTTGCCAAGTTTTCCGGATCGATTCCTGGACCATTATCTTCGACGACGATTTTGACTAAATCTGTATTTTTAGTTGATCCGTTACCTACTTTGATAACTTCGATATCTAGATCAGGAAGTATTCCGGTTTCTTCGCAGGCATCTAGCGAATTATCCACGGCCTCTTTTAAGGTTGTTAAAACGGCCTTTAAAGGAGATGAAAATCCCACTTGCTGTAAATTCTTTGCAAAATACTCTGCTGTGCTACTTTTGGTGATTTTGCTCACTAGACTTCTCCTTAAATTTCACAAAAAACATATCAATTTCTAGCAATTTTACCCCCTTTTTGAAGCAAAAGAGCTAGCATTCAGCGGTTCAAATTCGCTTATATACTTTTCATTGAAGGGGTACGGCTGAAATAAAATCAAGCCATCTTGTAATTTGCGGCGCGTTAATGAATGGAAATGCTTAGGCTTTTAGCGATAATGACAAATCAAGAAACAGAAAGCCGTTAAATAAAGCGAATTGTCGCCCGGCTTAAATGCCGTGGGAACTATCGCTGGAAAGCTGCTAGACGATGGTTTTACGACTAGTCCCGGACCAATCATAAAGTTTTTTTTAAGCCGAATTCTTGTACCATGAAGGCATAAACAAAAAAGGATACTTATGAAAATCATTGCTCTTATCATGCTTCTATCTGTTGGCTCTGTTTACGCCGCGGATTCACTAACAACAAAAGTAAGTGCTCAATATTCTTCGATCAGAGCACTTGGAATGGGCGATGCCTTCACTGCAGTAGCTGATGATTACTCTTTAATTTTTTACAATCCAGCAGGTTTTGCTAAGAAAAAATCAAACGAAGTGCAATTCACTTTTGCAGGCGCAGGAATTTCACCAAAAACTTTGACGTTCGCAAACGATATCACGAAGGCTTCTCAAACCACTGGATCGGACAGCGCTAAAGCCTTAGCTATTTCATCTGTGCTTGAAGAATATTACGGAAAATCTTTGGGTGGAAAGGTTCAGGCTTTAGAAATGTTTTGGATTAGAAAAAACTGGGGCGTTGCTTTAATTCCGGTTGATTTAGTGATCGATATGACGATCAATCGCCAGTTAGGACCAGCGATCGATTTGAATGTAAAAGCTGATTCCATTTTAGCTTACGGCTATGGAACTGAACTAAATAAATTCTGGTCTGTCGGAGCAACTGCAAAATTAACCCACCGAGTGGCTGTCGAACAAAGCGTTAGTGCTTTAGAATTAGCTGCGGATCCAAACGTACTTAGTACTAAACGAGCTAAAGAAGGTAATAACTTTGATTTCGATATTGGTGCTTTGTGGACTCCAAATTGGTTTAACAGTAAGGAAAGTTCAAAAGCCAATGATACAAAGACAGAAACCAAAGCAGAAACAGAACTTAAACTTGAAGATGACAAACGCACGCCACAAGCTGAAACAACCCCTGCGGAAAAAGTGGCGGATCCATCTGCTGAAAAACCAACTGAAGTTGCTCCAGCAGTTCAAGCTTTAGAAATAAAACCCGATGTAAAAACAGAAGACAAAAAGCCCGTAGCAAAAGTTGAAGAAAAAGTGAAATCAAATGAAAGGTTTCCACTGACTCTTGGTATAGTTATGAAAAATGTTTTCGGCGGATCATTTTCTAAATCAACGATAGTAAATAAAGACGCAACTGAAGTTCCAAAAAATATTCCGCGTGTTGTCGACATTGGTGCCGCGTATAGCTTGGCTACTTTCGGAGATTTAGAGATTCGTGCCATGGTTGATGCAAAAAATTTGTTGCACCCAAGCGCATCAACGACAAATGTTTTGCATGCCGGAGTTGAATTTGATTATTCACCAAGTGGGTGGTTTAAATCACAATTGCGAGCAGGTATGAATCAGTTGTATTACACTGCGGGTGTTACTTTGTTATTAGGCGTGGTTAACATTGACGCTGTTACCTACGGTGAAGAAGTCGGTACCGCATCATCAAAAATCGAAAATCGTGTCTACGCAGTCAAAGTGGGAATGAATTTTTAAGGAGCACAGGCTGCTGCTGGATTATTTAACTTCGCTTTAAAGCAAACTCCAACATCATTTGCAGATCCATCTCCTGAGCTTTGTGCAGCGGCTAACTCAGCACAATAAGTTTTCGTTGAATCCGATGCAGTTTCTAAATTCTGGCAAGTGGCTTCAAAAGTTGCGATTGCAATCGCGCCCAACTGATCATTTGGAAGTGCTGTTAATGCTGCTTTAATTTCTGTCTCTGTAGGTGCAGTTCCAGCTACTCCGGTAACACTGAACGCAGTCATCGAAGCCAAAGTGCCAATTCTGAAAAGTGAACTGATTTGAAAATAAATAGGAGTTTCTGACAATTCACAGTAATTATAAGCTTCAACCGAAACATCCAAATTGCGTTGACGATTTGCGACTGCCGGTGCTGAAGGGCCGGCGTTATTGCCACTGTCAAAACTTAGTGCAGTTACAGCGCTCACTGTAGAGGAACAAGTACCACCACACCCTGTCGGTGTTTTTAAACTATCAAGTGCCGTGATAAAACTTGCCGGAGTATTGAATCCTTCAGAAATAAAAACAGCAGAGCAACGCAGTTTGTAAGCTAAAGCAGAGGTATCCCCTTCGATTTTACTAAGACATCCTCGAACTTCAGCAGGTGCAGAAGTGTTCAAGCAAATTTGTGCGTCTTTTAAATTCTCAGTTGCACTTTTTTGACATGAAAAAAGTGAGGTCGTTGTTATTATCAAAGCTGCTGCTATCAAAATTTTTTTCATATGTATTTTCCCTTTTGTCTATACCTACGAATCGGTATTTTTATGGGTTGAATGAAGTCAAAGTGGCGTCTTATTTTGAGCCAGTTTTCAGCTGATCCATGGCAAGCTCTGCCCTGGTCTTGTTACCTTTTTTGGTATTGCAGTCTTTGCAACTGGGTACACAATTTTTTTTATCGGACTTACCGCCCCGAGCAATCGGTATTAAATGATCCATTGTCAGATCTTCGGCTTTAAATTTATTTTCACAGTGGTAACAGTCACCTTTACCCACAAGCTGCTTCCACCAAATCGAAATTCGAAGCTCTCGTGCTTTGGCTTTTTCAATTTTTTTGTGTGATTCACTTACCGGAGTGAAATAACTTTCGTCAGACATTACTGACTCAGTATCGGGTAATACAGTTTGTTGTCAAATAGACCTTGGCTGAAATACTGTCTAATCGCTTTCGTCTGTAAATCTTTGTCAGAAACTTCACCCACTAAATCATAAATGCCATCGGCATACAAAGCGATCTGCTTAGGCCCTGGTTGCCAAAGACTACGTGCTAATAAATTTTTAGATTTTTGTGGAATAGCTGCGGTCTGAAGAATAGTAGGTAGCAGATCAATCTGTTGAGTGTATTGGTTAGGATCCAAATTCTTTATGCGGCTTGTTTCAGTCATGTAAAAAATAATTGGAATACGAAAGCGTTCTGAAAATTCGCCACCAGCTTTCAAGGCCGGACCTGCGTGATCGGACGTAAAAATAAAAAGAGTGTCTTTAAACCATGGTTTCTGGCTGGCACAATCCATAAATTTCTTAAGACTAGAATCTGTGTAATGGATCGCTTTCAAAATAGGAATACTTCCATCGGGATGGTCTTTGCGAACACTTTCAGGAATATTATAAGGCTGATGGCTAGACAATGTAAAAACAGATGCCATAAAAGGCTCGGGAAACGTGGACATTTTTTCACAGGCCCAGTTTAAAAAAGGCTCGTCATAAATTCCCCAAGTGCCGTCATCATCAGAAGCATTCGGATATTCATTTTTACCAAAATAATTTTCGATGCCTGCGCTTCTTATAAATGCGTCGAAATGCATACTGCCGTTTTGTGCTCCGTGAAAAAAACTGGTGTGATAACCTTTTGCTTTAAGCGTGCTGCCGATACCGATAAATTGATTAGCAGCAAATTCTGAATTAATAAAAGGTTCTTCCATAAGTGCGGACACGCCAGCAAGAATGGCCCCGATTCCTTCAATTGAACGTAAACCGTTGGCGTAAGCGTTCTTAAAACTGACCGCACGATTCTTATCAGAAAATAACTGATTTAAATACGGCGTAAATTCTGGGTTTTTTAGCTGCATGTATTCAGCAGAAAAGCTTTCTAGAATAATCAATACAACATTAATGTTCTTTAAATCCTTTGGAATTTCACTTTGGTGATATTTATTTTCTAGCAATTGAAGCATTTCTTTTTCGCTGAAAAATTGCAGGCGTTCAATCGATGCCTTTCCAATACTTTTTAAAACGCTGAACGTAGAGTTCATAACTAGCTGATTGGCGATCGATTCAGAAAATAAATGCCCCTCGACGAAGCTGATCGGTTTACTTTGCAGTCCGCCACGAAAACCGATTATCACGATCAAAATAGCCGCAAAACTTAGTGTTAGTCTTGGGACTAATTTAGCGGGCATAATAACTCTCTGAACAACGTAGTAGTTGGCGAAGCTGACCAAGACCAAAAACAAAAAAGTAAAACTTGCTATTCCCAAGTACGGAGTAATCAGGTTAGAAACATGTCCTTCGCCGAAAAGAAAAAATGCTGATTTCGAAAATCGTCTTCCAGTAAAATTAATTAATTCAGCATCCACACAGTTCAGTAAAATAATGAAAATAGTTAATAACCAGAAAATAAAAATCCATACTTTTTTGATCATTTTCAGCTTTTGCGTCCAGAGAAGTCCTAAATAGAAGATACCAACAAAGAGGGATACAGCGGCTAAATCAAAACGAAACCCTGTCGAAAATGCCATTAATAACTGCGATTTTGTCAAAAATTGTAACCCGGGCCAGTTCCAGACTAAGAACAACACCCGAAAAGTAAAATAAACGGCTAAATGCAAAAAGAAATA
>JAYTPC010000172.1:0-18335 GCA_043747425.1 Bdellovibrionales bacterium | reverse complement strand
GAATTCGTTTAAAGGCCAGATAATAAATATAACGCTTTGCAAAATTTTTCTTGCATTTGTTACACGACCTTGGTATTAATGCATTGCAGCATGTTGTTTCAAACTGAGATATTCAATTTGAGACACTTAGTTGCTTCCAAAAGTAGCACGTCATTGAAAGGTGGATACTTATGTCAGATTCTAACTCATCGCAGGCTTTGCCTCATTTGCCAAGCTCATCAAACCAAACTCAGATGCCAACCTGGGCGCCCGTTCAGCAGACCAAGGTCATCGCTGAGGCCCGCACGATCATCTACAAATCAGATATCATGACTCAGTTAATGAAGATGATTGAACGTGTTTCGCCATCACAAGCTAACGTCCTTGTGCTGGGTGAATCAGGAACTGGTAAAGAACTTATCGCCAGAGCCGTTCATGAAAAATCACAACGTCGTAACAAACCGTTTGTTGCGATCAACTGCGGCGCCTTACGTGAAACATTATTAGAATCAGAACTTTTCGGTCACGAAAAAGGTTCTTTCACCGGCGCTTACAACCGAAAAATCGGTTTAGCAGAAGCTGCAAACGGCGGAACACTTTTCTTAGATGAAGTCGGTGAATTGCCACTAGCTATTCAAGCTAAGCTTTTAAGATTCATTCAAGAAGGCGAAATTTTCCGCGTGGGTGGAAAAGATTCAATCAAAGTCGACATTCGTTTGGTGTGTGCGACAAACCGTGAATTGGATCAAGAAGTTGTTCGTGGAAACTTCCGTGAAGATTTATTTTACCGTATCAATACGATCGTTGTTAGTGCTCCGCCACTGCGTCGTCGTAAAGAAGACATTCCAGCCTTGGTAAATCACTTCTTAAACGGTGGATCACATTCATTCATGAACCGTGGAAAAACCATCGACGAAGAAGCAATGAAAATCTTGGTAAAATACGAATGGCCAGGAAATATCCGTGAATTGCAAAATGCTTGCGAGCGTCTGCAAATTTTGTCTGAAGGTCACATGATCATGGTGAATGATTTGCCAGAATCGATCCGTAACCCTGAAGTCAAAGATGAAGGAATGGATTTTGATCCAGCAGTTCCGCTTTATGATTTAGAAAAACGTTATATCCTAAAAGCATTAGGACATTACGGTGGTAACAAAACTCAAGCGGCACAAGGTTTAGGAATTACGATCAAGACTTTGTACAACAAGTTGCATGAGTATGGCGAATTCGAAAAATACGCAGTGCACTCGAAACCAGTAAAAGATTAATTTGAACTGCTAGCAGCACGTTGGTTCCACAGCAGTTCAAGCCAAAGCTATTTTGAATACAGACACGTCGCCGGACCAAAATAGCTTTTATTTTAAATTCGAATAAAAAAAAGGGAGAGTTTTTAAACTCTCCCTTTTTTTATTTATATTTATGTAAACGTTAAAAATTAAAAATAACCTTCGTCATCTTCATCTTCTTCAGCAACTTCTTTGTCTTTTTTCTTTGAAGTTTCATCTTCCATGTCTTCTTCAAGTTCTTCTTCGTTGGTGTCGCCTTCTAAGTTTTCTTCTAATTCGTCTTCTTCAACTTCATCGTCAGTTTCATCTAATGGTTCAGCCAATGAAAGTGCATCTTCATCTTCAAGGTCAGCCAAAGAATCTAAATCTGAATCTTCGTCAAATTCTTTTACCAATTCACTAGCCATTGAGCTGGCGTGATTGATTTTCTTTGCTGGCTTTGCTGCTTTTGGCGCTTTCGCCTTAACTGCAGGTTTTGCTTTTGCCGCAGGCTTTTTAGTAACTTTCTTAACAGCTTTCGCTGGTTTTTTTACGACTTTTTTTACAGCTTTTTTAGCTGCTGCTTTTGGTTTTTTAGCAGATTTTTTAGCAGTCTTTTTTACTGGCTTCTTCTTAGCTGCCTTTTTTACTGATTTTTTCGTTGTTTTTTTAGCTGCTTTAGCTTTTTTTTTCTTAGCCATGGGTGTCCTCGTAGTGGTGTGTTTTAAAACGAATCAAAGCTAGAGTAACTAGCTTTGAGTATATCGGCAAGTTTTGACAAAAATTTAAAAATCTTCGGGACTGGCCCTTTGCAGTTGTTAAGCTTTTTTAATTAAAACTTAAAATGATCTTCTAAAATTCTAGCCATGCTTGGTGGAATCAGAGTTGATATGAAAAGACCGGGTGCGAAATCGGCTTT
The DNA here is from genome assembly GCA_043747425.1 of Bdellovibrionales bacterium. Classification (GTDB taxonomy): domain Bacteria; phylum Bdellovibrionota; class Bdellovibrionia; order Bdellovibrionales; family Bdellovibrionaceae; genus Pseudobdellovibrio. Next base: position 16,172 of record JAYTPC010000172.1, on the reverse strand, counting down.
TTTCGGAACGTAAGACATGTATCCAAAAGTTTTAGATTTGTCTGAATTCTTGATTGGGAACTGGAAGCCAAACGGTATTGCTAGTTTATCAGGCAAAGTGATGAATAACCCAACGGCGTTGATTCCAATATAAAGAGTAATCTGTGTGTTGTTATGCTGCGGAAAGCTTAAGGCTAAACTAGGTAATTCGCCGTAACCTGCTGGCATAGCGGGTAGGGGGTCACCATTTGGCAAACTGGCTGGTGGTAAAAAGGTTGCGCCTTTTAAAATATATTTTACTGGAACGCGAACCGCAAATTTCATGCGACCTGTTGAGTCTATAATCGGAGAAAACGTGATGTCAGGTCTAGAGTTGAACGAACCCGACGGTGTGAATAACATTCCAGATGGCATTGGAATCATGATGATGAATTCGCCGCGCACTTTATCAAAATCAAAAGCTAAGGCGTTGTTGTTTGCATCCGAACTTTCGACGCGACCTTTAAAATCTAATTGTGAAACTGGATCTATTCCAGGAGTTGGAGGCAGTGTTCCACCTAATCCATCATTTGGAGTATTTGGGTTGTTACCAAGAAGTGAATGTTGAATTTGTCCTTTAGAGCAATTCGTCAGAAATGCCAGTGCAACTAATAGGAATGTTATTTTAATCTGTTTTTTCATAAAGCCTTCTTTCAAAAGTATTCATTAGTACTTTCGGCCGAAGGTCCTGAGAACTTGATACGAAAAAACAAAACCCCAACTTTTCAGTCGGGGTTTTGTTTTTGTGTTTAGAATTTTGACGAATTCGTCAACTCTTCGCTTTAATTTCTTAAAAACTATCCTAATAATTTCAGCGCTAACTGTGTTGTTTGATTCGCTTGCGCTAATGTTGCAGTACCTGCTTGAAGCATAACGCTGTTTTTAGCCATATCTGAAGAAGCCTGGGCTACATCCGTGTCACGAATACGTGAATTGGCTGCTGCTAAATTTTCTTCGGTGACTGCTAATGTATCAACAGTTGATGTTAATCGATTCTGTAAAGCACCAATGTTCGAGCGCATTCCATTAATTGCTGACTGACTGTCATCAAGTAATTGCAACGAAGCTCTGGCGCCTTCTTTCGTGTTGAAATCAACATCAGTTAATCCCAAAGCATCAAGCGTTGCTACGTTTTGTGACGTGTCGAACTGAATACGATCGTCTTCGCTGGCGTACAGACCAACTTGAAAATCAAATACCGGTGTAGAGCCATCCAGTAACTTCGTCGTATTCCAGCTTGTTGTGTTTGCGATACGTTCCATTTCAGATTTTAACTGTTGAACTTCTGTATCGATAAAGCCACGTTCTTTTTCTCCAACGGTGTCTGAAGAGGCTTGAATTCCAAGTTCTCGTAGACGTGTAACGATATTAGAAACTTCATTTAAGCCACCCTCAGCAACTTGCACCATCGAGATACCGTCATTCGCATTTCTGCGAGCTTGAACTGATGATCTGATTTGTGCTTTCATGTTTTCTGAGATTGCTAGACCTGCAGCATCGTCTGCAGAACGATTGATACGACTACCGCTAGATAGTTGTGACATTGAATTTTGTATATTACGTTGGCTACCCATTAAATTACGTTGAGCATTAATTGCGGCCACGTTTGTTGTTATTCTCATTCCCATTTGTAAACTCCATTTTATATTAAGTTATAATTTTCATAAAAGTTTCCTCCGTGAGATTTTTTTGTTCAGCATCCGAGCCAAACAGTTTTGTTGTTCTTCCTTAAAAAATTTAATCGTCCTTAAAATTCGTCCTTGAAGCCTCCTTTTATGATGAATGAGAACACACACGTGTGTGTCTGCGAGACATCCTGCCTCTTGAGTATTTGTGATTAACTGATCGGGGTAATTCATGTCTTCTTGACAGGATGTAAGAATAGAAAACGAATTGATTTCGTATTTTTAACTAAATCTAGATGGGGCTTCAGGCTTGGTTTTCCAGACGCTAGTCACGTCTTAAACCGTCTGTCCAGTCGTGATCTAGTCAATTTCTTGAAAGCGACAAAGGGCCATTTGTCCGCTCATAAAATATGTTTTTTTTTGTGTAGATCTTAGGTGAGGAGTTGGATTCAAACCAAAGGTGCAGGTCGTTGTTAAACTTGCGAAGTGCGAGCAGTCCTCGCATGAATAAGGAAGTGTATACGAATTGTAATCAGCTGGATGTATCGATTCACGGCGCATACTGGGTCGCAGTCGCGGCGGAGATTTAATTACGGCAGTCTTAGGTTTATTTTTCGGGTTTCTCATTGACAATAGTTTTGTATAACTCATCTTTAAGACTAGGGGAAGTTCAACATGAGCCAAGATGTTCAAAAAATGACCCGAAAAAGCCAAGAAGCTATGCAAGCTGCAGCTCAACTGGCTGAAACATCGAAGAATTCGGTCGTCGAGATTGAGCATTTACTTTTGCAATTGATCGAGCAAGATCAAGGGCTTGTGCCTCGTCTACTTGAAGAATGTCAAATAGTACCCAAGGATATTATAAGAAAATTAAACCAAGCCATTCAGCAGATGCCAAAGCTTGAAAATCCTGTACAGCAAATTTATGCTAGCAATCGTCTGCAGAAAATTTTTAAAACAGCTGATGACGAAGCCCGTTTATTGCAAGATGAATTGATTTCTACAGAACATTTTTTTTTGGCGATGCTTAAAAGCCAAGATGTGGCATTGCAGAAATTATTTAAATCTGTGAACGTTGATTTAAAGTCCATACAAAACGCGTTAAAAAAAGTTAAAGGTAACAAAAAAGTGACCGACGAAAATCCCGAAAACCAGTACGAAGTTTTAAAAAAGTATGCGCGTGATTTGACCGAGCTAGCTTTGAATGGAAAATTAGACCCTGTCATTGGCAGAGACGAAGAAATTCGCAGAGTCATTCAGGTTTTATCTCGGCGCACGAAAAACAACCCGGTTCTAATCGGTGAACCAGGTGTGGGTAAAACAGCGATCGCTGAGGGCTTAGCAATTCGAATTATCAAAGAAGATATACCTGAAAATTTAATTGGTAAAAAATTAATGGCCCTAGATATCGGGTCATTGATTGCCGGAGCCAAGTACCGCGGAGAATTTGAAGACAGACTTAAAGCCGTCATTAAAGAGGTTTCAACCAGTGACGGCGAAATTATTTTATTCATCGATGAAATGCACACTTTGGTGGGTGCAGGCAAAGGCGAAGGCGCCATGGATGCGGGTCAGCTTTTGAAACCAGCCTTAGCCAGGGGCGAACTACGTTGTATTGGTGCCACAACATTGGATGAATACCGATTACACATAGAAAAAGATGCTGCGTTAGAACGTCGCTTTCAAACGGTATTGGTTGACGAGCCCAGTGTGGACGAGACAGTTACGATCCTTCGAGGTCTGAAAGAAAAATATGAAGTGCATCACGGTGTTCAAATCACCGACGCTGCAATTGTTGCAGCAGCTAAGCTGTCGCATCGTTATATCACAAATCGTTTTTTACCAGATAAAGCGATTGATCTAATCGACGAAGCAGCCAGCAAGTTAAATATCGAAAATCGCAGCGTGCCTGAAGAAGTTGATGAAATAGATCGAAAAATTTTAAGTTTAAAAATTGAAACAGAAGCATTAAAAAAAGAAACGGATCCAACGGCAAAAGAGCGCCGTCAAAAAATAGAGACAGAACTGACTGAGTTGGTAAAAGTTTCGCAGGCACAGAAAGAAAAATGGAAGATTGAGCGCAGCGTGATCGAAGAGCTTAAGAAAATTAAAACTGAGCTTGAAAATGTAAAAAATGAAATTTCCAAAACCGAGCGGGAAGCACAGTATGAAAAAGCCGCGCAGCTAAAGTATGGAAAGCAGCCTGAGTTAGAAAAAAAATTAAAACAACTTGAAGAAAATATTCATAATAACAAATCGGCGTTACTTAAAGAGAAAGTAGATGCTGAAGACATTGCCGAAGTCGTTGCCAAGTGGACTAAAATTCCGGTAGCAAAAATGCTAGAAAGCGAATCGCAAAAACTTTTGCAAATGGAACAAGAAATGCAAAAACGCGTGGTCGGACAAGATCATGCCATGATTGCTATAGCTGATGCCATTCGCAGAGCCCGGGCTGAAATTTCAGACCCAAACCGGCCGATCGGTACATTCATATTTGTCGGCCCCACAGGTGTAGGGAAAACAGAAACCGTGAAAGCACTAGCACAGTATTTATTTGATGATGAGGCAGCCATTGCTAGAATTGACATGAGTGAATACATGGAAAAACATTCTGTATCTAGATTGATAGGCGCCCCCCCGGGGTACGTTGGTTTTGAAGATGGTGGTCAGTTGACCGAAGCCATTCGACGAAAACCCTATTCTGTCGTTTTGCTAGATGAAATTGAAAAAGCTCATGCCGATATTTTTAACATTTTGCTGCAAGTGTTGGATGACGGGCGGTTAACAGACAGCCAGGGTCGCGTGATTGATTTTAAGAATACAATCATCGTCATGACTTCAAACTTAGGCGCTGGCCAGGGCCACGAAGCCATTCAAAGCGCGCTGAAGCTGGCGTTTCGACCAGAATTCTTAAACCGTATTGATGAGATTATAGAATTCAAGTCACTCGATCAGAAAAATTTAAGAAGCATTGTAAAGCTTCAATTGGAAGACGTGTCCAAGCGCCTGCACGAAAAAAAAATAGAACTGCAGTTCACAGAGACTCTTTACACGTACCTTGGCGACCGCGGATTTGATCCAGTCTTTGGTGCAAGGCCGCTGAAGCGCCTTATTCAAACAGAAATTTTAAATGGATTAGCTCGAAAAATTATTTCTGGGGAAATCAAAGCCGGCGCGAAAGTAAAAATCGATGTGGTTGATAGTAAAGTTATCTTTTCCTAAAGTGTTCAGGAAATGCAGGTCCAGTTTTTATTTAACTGTCTAACTTTTTTTCATTAAAAACCCAGTCGGTTTTTTTATCTTAAATTTTCATAAAAGACTCTAGACTGGTCTTAAGTCCGCCGAACTGGACTTAGGAACGGAGAATTAATTTATGAAGCAATCAGAAAAAGTTATTAAGGCCAGCATCCTTTTAGTCCTATCCGGTTTTATGATGGGGGCCACAAAATGCGAACAGCCAGTGGCTAGTTCTCGGGTTCTTAAAAAGAATGTGAAGATCTTAGATATCAGTGCCTCATCATTTCTTGATAACAGCAATTTCAATTTTTCTGAAGTTGCTCGTAGCCAGTACGGCGGAGTCATTTTTGAAAATAAGAATTTTTATGAAAGAAATGTTTATCCGACTTTAGATGAAGTTTCTGGTGCAAACGATCAGCGTTACTTCGGCGTGCAAAAAACATTGGCTGCGGATTCTATTACTGTCACTCAGATGAAAACTTGGTTTCCGACGATGAAAACTCGTGAAATTTCTTTGGATCGTGATTCATCGTGCTTCATGACGCGTCCACAACATTACATTAAAGGTAAAATCAATTCATTAGAGGCTCACAGCGGCGGTTCTTTGCAATTTGGTTTCAGTGAAGCATTTGCTCAGATTCCTATTTCAGCTCATTTTTCTTTAGATCGTATGCGTATGGATTTATCTTTTCACGTGATCGATCCTTGGACATATGAAACGGTTGATAGCAAAAATGTTGAGGCTTTAAAAACAGATTACAAAGTTGGCGTTGGAATCGATTTTGGTGGAATTTTTCATATTGGACCTGAATTTTACCGAACGACCGGTATGGCTGAAGTGACATTAAATGGATTGAAAAAAGGCACCGCAAAAATAGCTAATTCCTTATTGGCAAATCCAGGTGAAGTCTGGTCCACGCGAATCATGTACAGTCGCGATAATTATGTGGCAATCTTGGGTGGAACAGAGCTTGGACTTAAAAAAGGCGACCGCCTGAAAGTTTTCAACGAAGCTCACACTTGGCGCGGCGAACCGTGCGGAGAAAGTTCGGTTTTGGCTGGCTCCCTGATCGTGTCTGATGTGAATGACCCATGGATTATCGAAATCGAAGAGCCTGGAAAACTGATGAGCCGTGCAAAAGTGCTTAATATTAAAGAAAATGAATCCATTAACACTGGCGCATTGGTTAGATTGCATCAGTTTGCTGAAGATGTTGCAGTTGAAAAGCCAAAGAAAAAATAGCCTCTGAGACATTAATAAAAGGCGTCTTAGACGCCTTGCAGAATCTAAAACAATCTGGGTTTAGCTGTGCTAGAACCCAGTCATGTTTTCAGGAATTATCGAAGCCCAATCTAAAATCACCAAAGTTACTGTTTTAAAAAGTAGTTGTCGCATCGAAGTGACTCGGCCGAAATCCTTCAAGGACATCGGCATCGGAGACAGTATAGCTTTGAATGGCGTGTGTTTAACTGTTGAAGCTTTTACACCCACTAAAATTCAGTTTTGCTTAGGCTCTGAAACGTTAAAAATATTAGGCAATCAATTCGCACTTTGGAAAAAATATCCACTGAATTTAGAACGCTCGTTGCAATTTGGCCAACGAGTTCACGGCCACTTAGTCACTGGTCATGTCGACGCAAAAGCACAGATTGTGAAAAGCTATAAAGACGGCGAATGCTGGCAGATTCAAATTGAAATTCCAGAGAGTCTTACACCCTATTTCTGGAAAAAAGGTTCCGTTTGCTTAAACGGCGCAAGCCTCACGGTAAATGAATTTAAAAAAACAAAGAAAAAATCGTATCTTGAGGTGTGCCTAATTCCAGAGACCATGTCGGCCACGAATTTGATTGTATACAAAGAAAAAGAATACCTTAACATCGAAGCGGATTACCTAGCGAAAGCATACATTGAATCGCGGGCGAAGGAACTTTCATGAACTCAATCTCAGAAATAATTGCAGATTTTAAAGCGAAAAAATTTGTTATTCTTGTCGATGACGAGGACCGTGAAAATGAAGGTGACTTAATCTTAGCAGCTGATTTTATTACAGCGGAAGCTGTCAACTTTTTGGCCAAAGAAGCGCGCGGTCTTATTTGTTTGGCGCTAACACCAAGCCACGTTGAACAGTTGCAATTGCCAATGATGAAATCGGCGATACACAATCAAGGAGTAACGAATACTGCATTTACATACTCGGTAGAAGCTAGTTCCGGTGTAACAACAGGTATTTCAGCAGCAGACAGAGCTTTCACCATCAAAGTTGCCGCAGCTAAGAGTGCTAAGCCAAGTGATTTGATTTGCCCAGGGCACATCTTTCCACTGCGTGCGCACCCGGATGGAGTACTAGGTAGGCCAGGTCACACCGAAGCTAGTGTTGATTTGGCAAAGTTAAGTGGCCTAACGCCTGCCAGTGTTATTTGTGAAGTCATCAACGACGATGGAACTATGGCGCGGTTACCAGATTTAAAAATCTTTGCTCAGAAATTTAATTTAAAAATTGGATCCATTGCCGATTTGATCGCTTACAGAAAGAATTTATAATGAAAAACTCAAAGCCAAAAAACACTTTGTCAGAAAAAAAATCTGCAAAAAATAAAAAATCTGAAAAACCGCTTCGCATTGCGGTGGTGACAGCTAGGTTCAACGAAGAAGTGACCTCAAAGCTTGAAGACGGCGCTTTTGACTACTTAGAAGAAATCGGTGCAGAAATTTTATCAGTGCGGGTTCCTGGAGCTATAGAAATTCCGTTAGCGATAAAGGCTTTATTTGAAACAAAAAAAATTGATGGGATTGTAGCGCTTGGTGCTGTCATTCGCGGCGAAACAACTCATTATGATTATGTTTGCCAATCTGTTGAACGTGGATGCTCAGAATTAATGCTTCAGTACAGCAAACCGGTTGGATTTGGTGTGCTGACAACAGAAAATGACAAGCAAGCATTAGCCAGAGCCGGCGGAGAGCACGGCAACAAAGGTTACGAGTCTGCTCAAGTTGTGATCGAGATGATTGGACTTCTAAAAGAAATCAAATCAATATAAGGATTCATGACTGATAAAAATAAAAAACCGGTCAAAAATCCGATCAGCAATCCGATCTTAAATGACCGAACACAAGAGCTCAGTAAAAGAAAAAGAGAAATACTTTTTATATTTGCGCTTTCCATTTTGCTTGCCTTCTTGATAGGCGTTGAAGTTTATATTTTTCGTTCGGGTCAAAATTTACCATCTTCGTATGTTTTATTTTTTATTGGTTTAGTAAATATCAATTTGATCCTGGTGTTGCTGCTGCTGTTTCTTATTTTTCGAAACGTGGTTAAAGTTTTTATCGAGCGCCGCGGAAAAATCTTTGGATCGTCTTTAAAATCAAAATTAATTGTTTCATTTGTGTCTTTCTCGGTGATACCCACTTTGTTGGTATTTACTATTTCTGTGTTTTATCTAAACAGCAGTTTTGAAAAATGGTTTTCACAACGGATGCTTTCTGTTCTGCGAAACGCGTCCGAAGTTATTGATACGTTTATTGCGAATGAAAAAAAACGTGGGTATGAATACGCGCGGTTGTCGATAAAGCAAATTAACGTCGCCGACCCGGCGCTGCGTATTCAGAGACTAAACGAAATAAGAATTCTTTATAAGTTAGATGCCATAGAGTACTACGACAGTTTGGAAGCCGATCGGCTGGTGTCGCAAGACCCAGAACTGAATTCGGACACGGTGCCAACTTTGAATTTCGATTTCCTACAGCGCGGTATTGTTGGCCGCGATGAAGCCAGCGTAATACAAATTTTTGGTGACTACAATTTGCTGCGTTTGATGGTACCAATCGATAAAAAATCAGACTCGGGCGTGCTGGTAGTCACTAAGTTTTTAAATTTAACTCCGGGTTCGAAGTTCGACGACATCGTCGGAGCATATCAAGAATTTCACGACAATTCGCTGGTAGAGTATCCGCTGAAATCCATTTATTTTATCATGTTAATCGTCATGACCTTGGTAATTATTTTTGCTGCCGTGTGGTTTGGTTTTTACCTAGCGAAGCAATTGTCAATTCCGCTGGTGCAATTGGGACGCGCCACTAAGCGGGTCGCTGCGGGGGACTATTCACCATTAGAAATTTCATCAGGCAGTGAAGAAATCAACAGCCTGATCGGCAATTTTAATCAAATGACTAATAATTTGTCCAGTTCAGAACTGGAACTACAACAAACTTTAAAAAATTTAAATCAGTACACAGGTTACGTAGAAATCGTTTTAAAAAATGTCAGCGCCGGAGTTATTTCGGTCGATATGAACGGACACATCACAACAATGAATCGACGTGCGGGTGAATTGTTGCAAATCGATCCGGCTTTATTTATTGGGAAACATGTTCGCACCAGCATGAGTTCTGAAAATTATAAAATGTTTTCAAATATTGTTCGCTTCATGCAAGTGAATGCATTAGTTAGTTTACTGAAAGAACAACGCATTCAAGTGCAAAATGAAGTTATACCCCTATCTATAAATATTTCGATCTTAGTTGATGAAAACAAATCAGAAATTGGGCGCATCATGGTGTTTGATGATATGACACCCATTGTGAATGCTCAGCGTGCTGCCGCTTGGACTGAGGTGGCCCGACGTATAGCTCATGAGATCAAAAATCCGCTGACGCCAATAAGACTGGCAGCAGAGCGTATCCAGAAAAAATTTGGTGCACAGATTCAGGATCCAGCTTTTTCAGATTCCATCAAAATGATTGTAAACCAAGTTGATGATATGCGTTTGTTAGTTAATGAATTCAGTCAGTTTGCGCGGCTTCCAGAATTAAAGCCAGTTCCTGCTCAGATCAATGATGTCATCAGAAAGACGTCACAGATTTACGTTGATAATCATCCTCAGCTGAAGTTTGAGATTGTTTTAGATCAAACATTACCCGAATTTAAATTTGATCCGGATCAAATCAAGCGAGTTTTGGTGAACCTGATCGAAAATGCCGTCGACGCGGTTCAAAAAATTGAAGCGGCCTCGGTAAAAATTTCGACCGAATACAACGCAAGATTACGAGTGCTTAGAATAGCTATTGCCGATAACGGTATGGGTATTCCACACCGGGACCGGGTGCGTATTTTCGAGCCTTATTACTCAACGAAAGAAAAAGGCACTGGATTAGGACTACCCATCGTGAAGAGTATTATTGAAGATCATAGCGGAGTGATTCGTGCGCAAGAAAATTCTCCGCAAGGTACAAAGATGATTATCGAGATGCCGATTATACCTTTAGAAATTTTTTAATTTATTGACCAAGGAGTTTTAAATATGGAACTGCATGCACAGAAAAATAAAATCAAAATCTTAATCATTGATGATGAAGCGCCCATTCGCGAAGTTTTATCAGAGAGTTTACGTGACGATGGCTACGAAGTTCTAGTCGCACCAGATGGTCCATCGGGCCTGCAGTGTTTAAAAGATTTTAAACCAGATGTCTGTTTTCTAGATATTTGGATGCCAAAGATGGATGGTATCGAAGTTTTGACCTTGGCCGTTCCGCTGTTTGCCGAAACATCATTTGTGATGATTTCTGGCCACGGAACAATCGAGACCGCGGTGAAGGCCACTAAAATTGGTGCTTGGGATTTTATCGAAAAACCACTTTCGTTAGACAAAGTGACTCTTGCTATTGATCATATCGTGGCGCTGAAGTCTGAAAAAGATGAAAAGAATGCTCTTTTAAATAAACTTCGAAAAAGTATAGCTTTGGTTGGCGAATCAGAAGCCATGAACAAAGTACGTAGCCAAGTTACTGAATTTGCAAAAACGACTCATGCCGTACTTATTCAAGGTGAAATCGGTTCAGGTCGTGAACTGGTTGCACAAAACATTCATTACATGAGCGCTAGAGCCAGTGCGCCCTTTGTTGAAATCAACTGTTCAACTCTGCCTCAAGATTTAATAGAAATAGAACTTTTTGGAATCGAAAAAGCAGCCCTTCCAGGAATCGATAAAACAAGACGTGGCAAAATAGAGTTGATCGATGGTGGTACACTATTGATTCAAGAAATTGAAGAAATGCCGTTTGTTCTGCAAGAAAAAGTTTTGCAGTATTTAAAGACGAAAAAATTCAAGCGCTTTGGCAGCTCTGAAGAGTATGGCGCAGAAACTCGGCTGATACTGACTTCGGCTCACAAAATGGAAGTTTTAAAAAGGAATGGAAAAATTCATCCTGAACTTGAAAAAATGGTTCAAGCTTCGAACATGTTTGTACCAGCACTACGTGATCGTCATGAAGATATTCATTCTTTGGTCGTGCACTTCAGTGACTTGGCAGCAAAACAAATGGCATCTCTTCGAAAAACCATTTCAGAACAAGGCATGAAATTATTAACCAAACACGTCTGGCCCGGAAATGTGCGTGAACTTAAAAATTTCATCGAGCGTGTTTATATCTTAACTCCATCGGATTTTGTGGATGTTCACGACTTGCGATTTGCCGGACTGATAGATAAACGAGAAGCATCTGCAACTCCACAATCAGATATTACAGATATGTCGACATTTCGAGAAGCCCGTGCCGAATTCGAAAAAGATTATCTGATTAAAAAAATTGCCGAAAACGGCGGTAATATTTCAAAGACAGCAGAAACGATTGGTCTTGAGCGAAGCTATCTGCACAGAAAGATTAAAGCCTATGGAATCGAGGCCAACATATGAAATGGACACAAACGCATCTGTTCACTTACAAAGAAGCACCATCAGATGCAGAGATTCCTTCTCACAAACTGATGATGCGCGCGGGACTTATAAAAAAATTAGCCCCTGGTATTTACACCTACAGCAACATGGGACTTCGAGCCATCCGAAAATTCGAAAATATCATTCGTGAAGAACTCAATAAATTAAATGCGATTGAAATTTTGATGCCGATGGTTCAGCCGAAAGAACTTTGGACTGAAACAAATCGTTGGGTCGAAATGGGTGCAGGACTACTGAAATTTAAAAATCGCAATGAACACGAATTTTGTTTAGGTGCGACCCACGAGGAAGCTGTCGTTGATTTCGTTCGTCATGATTTAAAATCGTACCGGGATTTTCCAAAAAATATTTACCAGATTCAAACCAAATACCGAGATGAAATCAGACCTCGCTTTGGATTGATGCGTGGACGTGAATTCGTTATGAAAGATGCTTACAGCTTTGATACAGATCAAACTGGTGCGTTGAAAGCTTATGATGATATGTATGCAGCTTATCAGCGTATTTTTGACAGACTGGAACTGCAATACCGAATTGTGAAAGCAGACGCAGGCAACATTGGCGGAAGCCAAACGCATGAATTTCAGTTGTTGGCAGATGCGGGTGAGGATTCACTTTTGGTTAGCGATAAAACTAATTTTGCGGCAAACATCGAAGTGTGTCCAGCGATCGATGCTGTGGAATATGTTTCTAAAGAGACAGAAATAAAAACAAAAGAAAAATTTGTGACCCCAGGACAAAAAACCATAGCAGATTTAGAAAAATTCACCGGTGTTGCGGCAAACCAGCTGGTGAAAACATTATTTTTTAGCAGCAATGAAGATCCTAAAGATAAATCGTTGAAAGCTTTCGCAGTTCTTCTGCGCGGCAGTGACGACGTGAACCCGATAAAAGTTAAAAATCTTTTGGGCATGAGCAATTCACCGCAAATGCTAACGGATGATGAAGTAAAAACTGTGACCACTGCAAATCCGGGCTCTTGTGGGCCAGTGGGTTTAAAAATTCCTATTTATGCAGACCATGGAATCGCCAACTTAAAAAATTACATCGTGGGTGCCAACGAAGATGGCTTTCATTTTAAAAATGTAAATCATTCTACGGATTATACCGTCACAAAATTTGCTGATATTCGAATGGCAAAAGAAGGCGACAAGTGCCCTGAATCGGATGGACGATTGAAGGCTTTTCGCGGTATCGAAGTGGGCCACGTTTTTTATTTGGGTCAGAAATACGCAAAAAAAATGAACGGAGTTTTTTTAGATAAAAATGGCCGCTCGCAATTTTACGAAATGGGTTGCTACGGCATCGGTGTTACGCGCACGGTTCAAGCCGCCATCGAACAAAGTCATGATCAAGATGGAATCATCTGGCCAGCAGCAATTTCTCCGTTTCAAGTGCATATCTGTCACTTAGACCCAAAAGATGCAGAGTTGACTATGTTTGTTGAAAAAATGAAGTTGTCATTAGAAGAAAAAAATATCGAAGTTTTCTTAGATGACCGTGACGAGCGCCCTGGCATTAAATTTAAAGACGCTGATTTGCTAGGATTTCCGTTAAGGGTCGTGGTTGGTAGAAAAGGGTTCGATGCCGCACAAATCGAAGTTGTGGTTAGAAAAACAAAAGAAGTTTCAAAACTTGCACCACAAGATGTGATTAAGAAAGTGGTAGACCTTTTAGGATGAGTCTTTTAAAAAATCCGCTGATTTTGGCTTTAGATGTCGATTCCATTGTTGAAGCTCGGAAAGTTTTAGATCAAGTCGGTGATTTGGTCGGAGCCATCAAACTAGGGCCGCGTTTGACCTATAAATACGGTGCCGACCTTGTGACTGAGTTTTCTAAAATCACCTCTGTTTTTGTCGACAATAAATATTTCGACATTCCATCAACGATGGAATCTGCAGTGCGCGCTTCTTTTATGGCTGGTGCTACGCTTGTAACAGTGCATGCTTTGTCTGGGAAAGAAGCCCTGGTAAAATTAGCCACCCTAGAAGCAGAGTTAAGCCAACTTCGACCGTTCAAAATTTTAGCGGTGACGATCTTAACTAGTTGGGAAAAATCTTCATTCCCTGAAAATTTTCATGCATGGACCGTTGAAAATCATGTACGAAGTTTATCTGACCTCGTTTATGAATCTGGTTTACGTGGTTTGGTCTGCTCTGGGCATGAACTTGAATTTATCTCGCAAAAAGATTTTTTCACGGTGGTTCCCGGAATTCGTTTAGAAAGTGATGATTCCGCAGACCAAAAGCGAATCATGACGCCCAAGCAAGCGATTAAATCGGGTGCGAAGGCCTTAGTTGTTGGCAGGTCGATTTTGAAGTCGCCCGAACCTAGAAAAACAGTCATTAAAATTTTAGAAGGTTGTTAAGATGAAAAAAGTATTTAGACCAAAAGGTTTTGCTGGAAAAGCTAAACTAGCGCCACCACCTCCGCCACTTAAAAACGGTAAAAGCTTCAAAAAAAGTGAGTCCGCCTCCGCTGCAGAAAAATCACCCCGCGAGCCAAAATCAACGTTTCCAAAAAGCTGGCGTCACGTTGCTGGAACTCATGCGATCAAAGAACTGCTTTCAAAAAGACCAAAATCAGTTCAAGCGGTATTGATGATAAACAGCTGGAAATCGTCTGCAGATTTGCGTGAAATCGTCGACAGTTTAAATACGTTAAAAATAAAATTTGAAGAAAAATCAGAGGCTCAATTATTTCAACTTTGTCATTCACACCAGGGAGCGGTTGCTTTTTCAAATGAAACGCCTGAATTTAAGTACAAAGATTTAGGTTGGGAAAGTAATGGCCTGATCGTCGCCTTAGACGGCGTAGAAGATCCACACAATTTGGGTGCGGTTCTTCGCACCAGTTGGTTGATGGGTGTGCACGGAGTCATAATCCCTGACGACCGCGCGGTTGGCTTAACAGCAACTGTCAGCAAAGTGGCCTGCGGCGGTGTTGAGCACGTGCCAATTTACAGAAACAATCAGTTTCAACAGCCTTTTGAAACTTTAAAGCAAGCTGGTTTTTGGGTTTACGGTCTTAGTCACCGAGCTAAAAAAACAATTTATGACATCAAATTTCCAGAAAAAGTAATTTGGGTTTTGGGCGCTGAAGACAAAGGTCTAAGAACAACAACTGAAAAAGTTTGTGATGAATTAGTAAGCATTCCGCAGCTTTCAGCAGATGCTAGCTACAATGTTTCAGTGTCTGCAGCACTTGCAATCGCAGAAACCAAACGCCAGTGGAATTCAAAAAAATAGATTCCGAAGAAAATTATTTTGACCTAACTATCTTGTTCCAGTAGAAATTTCAGTCTGCAGTGTAAGATGAATTTTTTTTATGTTGGTCTTAGGGCTGTCGTTGCTGGTTTAGCTCAATTGGTAGAGCAGCTGATTTGTAATCAGCAGGTTGCGGGTTCGAGTCCCATAACCAGCTCCAAATTTTTGTGAGTGCGCATCTGTTTGGGTAGGTGCCCGAGTGGCTAAAGGGGGCAGACTGTAAATCTGCTGGCTTACGTCTACGAAGGTTCGAATCCTTCCCTGCCCACCAAATCGTTTTCGAAAGAATTCGGTTTTGAGTTTCTAGCAGCCACGGTAATGATTGCTTTTTTGCGATCTTGTTAGAAAAACAGCTGTGTAGTCGCAAAAATTTGATTTCCCGGGCGGGGGTAGCTCAATTGGCTAGAGTATCTGCCTTCCAAGCAGAGGGTTGCGGGTTCGAGACCCGTTCCCCGCTCCAAATAGTTCCGATATCCGATATCTTGATATCAGATATCGGAAGAAGCACGGAAATGCCCGTGTAGCTCAGTGGTAGAGCACACCCTTGGTAAGGGTGAGGTCGTCGGTTCGGCTCCGATCACGGGCTCCAAATTTTTTTTAGTATTTGTTTTGAAGATTTTTATGATTTAGGTTTAGAACGAAAATATAAATAACAAGCTCTGCAGGAGGACATAATGTCTAAAGAGAAATTTAACCGAAATAAGCCCCATGTGAACATCGGAACTATCGGTCACGTCGATCATGGAAAAACAACTTTAACAGCTGCTATCACAACGACTTTGTCGAAGCTAGGTAACTCTAAGGCGATGGCTTACGATCAAATCGATAAGTCTCCTGAGGAAAAAGAGCGTGGTATCACTATTTCAACAACTCACGTTGAATACGAAACTGCGAATCGTCACTACGCACACGTTGACTGCCCAGGACATGCCGATTACGTAAAAAACATGATCACTGGTGCGGCGCAAATGGATGGTGGTATCTTGGTTGTTTCTGCAGCCGATGGTCCTATGCCACAAACTCGTGAACATATCTTACTTGCTCGTCAGGTTGGTGTTCCAGCACTTGTTGTTTTCATGAACAAATGTGACATGGTTGATGACAAAGAATTACTTGAACTAGTTGAAATGGAAGTTCGTGAACTTCTATCTAAATATGAATTCCCAGGTGACGAAATTCCTATAATTCAGGGTTCTGCTAAACTTGGTTTAGAGGGCGTTGATTCAGACCTTGGAACAAAATCTATCATGAAATTGATGGAAGCTTGTGACACTTACATTCCACAACCAGCACG
>JAYTPC010000171.1:0-1176 GCA_043747425.1 Bdellovibrionales bacterium | reverse complement strand
AGAATTACAACTAAGCTCGACAAACTTAATAAGTGCTTTGTTGGCTTTTAATATTGGTGTAGAAATCGGTCAGATCGTTATTGTACTTATTAGTTTTCCGCTACTATTTATGATTAACAAAACTGTAGCCGGAAGAAAGCTTACTCTACCGGCGTTTTGTATTGCGATTTGCGGACTAGGTATTTACTGGTTTATAGAAAGAGTCAGCTTTATTTCTTTTTAGATTTTTCTTGCATAACTTGAGCTAAGTTTTTAGTTAGTAATTCAAGTTGTGTTTTTAATTGACCAAGATCTTTAAGCTCAAATCCAGATTCACAAATTAATTGTTCACGAACTTCAAATAAATTTTCTTTAATTTTACGGCCTTTAGGCGTAAGCCTGATCAAGACCATTCTTTCATCTTTAGTTTGGCGTTCTTTTTTAACTAGCAATTTAGCTTCTAGTTTTTTAATGATTGGTGAAAGCATCCCTGAATCCATATCAAGCATTGTCCCAATCTGCGTCACTGATAATCCGTCATGTTCCCACAACGTTAGCATCACTAAGTACTGGGCGTAAGTCAGATCATATTGGTTAAGGTAAGGCTGGTAGGCTTGAACAACGCTACGCGATGCTGTGTAGATAGAAAAGCAAATTTGATTTGTTAAATATAAGTCTGCATCGTTTTTTTTGCTCTTTGCCATAGTCTAATTTTACAGCAAAACTGATGTCCTCACAATACTTAATTGGTTTTTTCTATAACTAAATCTGCTCTGGTAAACCCAAATATGTTCACATAAATTATGATCTTTAAAAGCTTTATATTGATTATCCTTATATCCATGTCAGCCCAAGCGACAACATTAATAAAATCAATCAAATTGAACTTGAATACTTTCAGAAAGCTTTTTATCAAAATGGCGATAAAATTTTTGCATTTTATTTCTAACTAAAACGTTAGCATTCATTGCTCTGGCACTGGCGCTAAGGCCATCTGACGAATTTAACTGTAACAGCGACAGAGCTAACATCCCTTGATTCAACGATAACTGCGAAGCCACAACTTCACCTTTTTGTGGACCTGTGACATGCATTCCCTCCATCCACCCCAGATGCTGGTGATAAAGATAATCAAATCCTGAGTGGATGTTTTCTAAATGGTTCAGCACCGGCATGATTTTTTCTGGCAAAGCCGCT
>JAYTPC010000170.1:0-61708 GCA_043747425.1 Bdellovibrionales bacterium | reverse complement strand
TTCACAAATTGATTTACGTCCCGTGCGCAACATGGATGTTTATCTTGGCAAAAAATATAAATTCAAAGTTATTAAGTTTAACAAAAAACGTGGCAACATCGTTTTATCTCGCAGAGCTTTATTAGAAGAAGAGCGCGATAGCTTGAAGTCACAAACTGCTGAGACAATGAAAGAAGGCGCAACAGTTACTGGTCTTGTGAAAAATATCACAGACTACGGCGCATTCATTGATTTAGGTGGAATTGACGGATTACTTCATATCACGGACATGAGCTGGGGCCGCGTAAAGCATCCTTCAGAAGTCATCAACGTGGGTGACGAAATTCAAGTCAAAATCCTGAAGTATGATACTGAAAAAGAACGCGTTTCTTTGGGTCTTAAACAATTGACTCCGGACCCTTGGGAATTAGTAAAAAACAGCTACAAAATCGGCACTAAAGTTAAAGGAAAAGTTGTTTCTTTAGCTGAATACGGAGCTTTTGTAGAACTTGGTGATGGTGTAGAAGGTTTAATCCATGTGTCAGAAATGTCATGGACTAAACGTGTAAAACACGCAAATCAAGTCGTCCAAGTTGACCAAGAAGTTGAAGTTCAAGTTCTTGAAATCGACGGTGAAAATCGCCGCATCAGCTTAGGAATGAAACAGCTTCAAGCAAATCCTTGGTTAGAAATGAAAGAATCATACTCTCCGGGAACTATCATTGAAGGTGAAGTAAAGTCTGTAACTGATTTCGGTATCTTTGTTGGTATCGAAGAAGGTATCGATGGCTTAGTGCATATTTCTGATTTCTCTTGGACAAAACGAGTTAATCACCCATCAGAAATGTTTGCTAAAGGTCAAAAAGTTCGCGCCGTCGTATTGGGCGTGGATTCTGAAAACGAAAGATTTTCTTTAGGTGTTAAACAACTTGAAAGTGATCCTTGGTCTCAGATTGAAAGCAAATATGGTATTGGCACTCAGCACGACGTTAAAGTAACAAAGACAACCGATTTCGGTGCTTTTGTTGAATTAGCAGCAGACATTGAAGGCTTAATTCATATTTCTGAATTAACAACAGATAAAGTTGCTACAGTCGAAGACTTCATCAAAGCGGGATCTTCTGTGAAAGCAGAAGTCATCACGATTGATAAAGAAGCTCGTAAGATCGGTTTGTCTTCGAAGTTGGTAAAGCTTCGTGAACAAAAAGGTGACGTCGAAGATTATGCCAAAAAGGCATCTACCAACGCTAAAACTAGCTTTGGAGATATGTTCGGTGATCAGCTAAAGAATCTTAAAACTGACGGCAGTAACTAAACAGCAGCAAGTAGCAGCTAGTCTCAGGTTTTCTGCATAGCAGAATGACTGGGTCATAATGAAAAGGGAACCTAAGCGGGTTCCCTTTTTTTTATTTCAAGACATCGAGGTCTCATCATGAATAAGTGGTCATTTCGTAAAAAATTTGTTTTAGGCTTGGTTCTGATTTTCGTGGGGTACGGGGTATTTAAGTATTTCACGAATAAAAATGAAGAGACGGAAAGATCATTTTCAAAAAATGAGATTCTGCATTTGGAACTTCATGGTGTCATCATGAACGGTAAAAAGTTTTTAGCAAATTTGAAGAAATATAAAAAAGATAATTCCGTAAAAGCCATCGTCATTGATATCAATTCTCCGGGTGGTGCAGTTGGTCCTTCCCAAGAAATATATTATGAAATTTTACGTGCAAAAAAAGAAACTAAGAAACCAGTCATTTGTGTTTCAACAGGATTGATTGCTAGTGGTGGATATTACGCAGCCTTAGCTTGTGACAAAATTGTCGTAGCACCGGGGGCATTGATTGGATCCATTGGTGTTATCATGGAATTTGCAAATTTAGAAAAACTTTACGAATGGGCAAAAGTCTCTAGGTACACAATCACTTCGGGCAAATTTAAAGACTCAGGTTCGGAATACAGGCCCATGCGCGATGATGAACGCGCTTTGTTTCAAGATATGATAAATGAAGTTTACAATCAATTCAGAGATACTGTGGCTTCAGAACGTAACTTGTCGCTAGCAGAAGTTACGGCCGTTGCAGACGGGCGGGTCATGACCGGAGCCTCTGCAGTCAAACTAAAATTAGCAGATGCTGAAGGCACGTTTGAAGATGCCGTACGTATGGCAGCGCAGACGGTTAATTTGGGCGACGATTATCGGTTGTTCAAACCTAAAAAAGATCGCATGGGTTTTTTAGAATATTTAGACTTCGCTGATGAAGAAGATGACGAGCTAAACAGTTTAGAAAAAGCAAAGTACTTATTTTCAAAACAGGCAGCTACCAGTGAAATGATTAAAACATTTTTAAAAACAAAATATTTGAATCAGCCTTTGTTTCTAATGCCTGGTTACTGGGAATAAACACCTGTGAAAAAAAAAGGGTCTGCCAACACGATTGGCAATGCAATTAGCAACACAATTAAATTGGATCGGCAAATTTGGCCGATCGAACGTGATGTTATGTATAGACCAGCCCGTATGAAATACTTACGGAAGTTAATCCAGTCGGACGAGTGTGTTTTTTGTATTACTGCAAAAAAAGCTGTTTCATTGAAAACTCTTTGTGTTTTTAAATCAAAACACAGTCAGATCGTGCTCAATAAGTACCCCTATAACAGCGGGCATTTGCTGGTATTGCCGCTGCAGCATGAGGGTATTATATTCGATCTTAGCGATGATGCCTACGCTGACTTACAAAAAACCATGAAGATTGCAATGGAAGCAGTGCAAATAATTTATCAGCCATCTGGTTTTAACGTTGGGATGAACCACGGAGCCACTGCCGGGGCTGGTATTCCAGATCATTTGCATTACCATATAGTTCCTAGATGGCATGGTGATCTTAATTTTTTTCCGTTGATCGCTGAGACTAAATTGGTCATCGAAACAGCGTCTCAAAGTTATAAACGGTACCAAGCTTATTTTAAAAAACTGACTGCGAATAAAAGAACTTAAAGGAATCAAATGAACCAAGTGCAAATGGCTCCAATTTCACCCGTAGTTAAAAAATTGGCGATAGGAATGATTAGCGTTTGGTTGATTCTACAAATTTTCATGGATAAAATTTTCCAGTTAAATGTAAGTACTTTTTTTATTTTACATCCTGATATTGTGATTCAGAAGTTTTGGTTATGGCAGCTAGCAACTTACATGTTTTTTCATGCACTCTCGCCATTTCATATTTTCTTCAATTTGATTATGCTTTGGTTTGTAGGTTCGGACCTCGAGAAGCATTGGGGTCCTAAGTTCTTTTTGATATATTTTTTTACAACTGGTGTTGGTGCGGCCATTTTGTACTGCTTGTCGGTTGCTATTTATGCAGCAATCACTGGCGCTCAGGGCCCTTTGGTTATTCCTGTTATGGGAGCATCCGGCGCTATTTTTGGCTTAATGGTCGCATACGGTATTATTTTTTCAGAGCGTGTTGTTTATATCTTTGGGGTTCTTCCATTAAAAGCTAAATACTTCGCTGCTATAGCTGCTGCTATCGAGTTTTCATCTCTTCTGACAACAGGTTTTGCCGGGGGCGAAGTGGCCCATTTGGCGCATTTGGGTGGAGCACTGGTCGGCTATTTATTTTTACTGCTGAATGCAAGACTTAAAATGCAGCAAGCTAAATCAAAATTAAAGAAAAAAAGCACAAATCTGCGTCTAGTTGTCGATAACGACAAAATAAATCAAAAAGAAGACGGCGGACCGAAATACTGGAATTAAATTGGTTTTTGCTGGATTTCAAAGTTTTTATGGGTTAGTCTTCAGCACATTAATTGAACAAACATGAATTTAAAAGTCACAAAATGCCGAGGTTAGCATGTCTTTAAATAAAGCTCTAGAAGGTCTAAAATTTGATAAACGTCTGTTAGAAATGAACGTGCGCTTGGGTGTCATCAAAAAAGAAGACATTGCCCAGTTTGACAAAACACTTGTCGATTTAGAAGCCCAATCTGAAAAATTAGATATTGAAAAAGAAGATAGCGACATCGGTTAGTTGTTTAAAGCGACCCATTCTTCACGAAGGATCTTAAATGATCCTTTTTCATTAATAACGTACAAATTTTTAATTCCTCTGTCTCGATGCCCATCGGATTCGTAGTCTTGCACAAACTGAAACAAGTACTGATCTTTAAGACTAAAAATATTTGGTTTTGAAGTCGATATTTTAACGAACTTATATTTGTTTTTTAGATTTTGTTTGTGAGCATACCACGTTTTTTTATTAAATTTTGAATCTGAAAATTGTTCAGAATAAAAGCTAATATATTTTTCTAGGTCTTGTGTTTCCCACAAATTTTTCCAGTTATTTAGCCACGTTAAAGCCGCGGCTTTTTTAATTTCATGTTCTGAGCTTTTCAGCCAACTGATTTGATTGTTAATGATCAAAAAAGTTTTATTTAAAGCTATGAAGGGTTCTACTTTTTTCAATGCATCATTTCTAAGTACCACACAACCTTTTGACCCGCGATTTAGTGCCACTTCGTCAGGTATCGAATGGAGCCAAATTCCAGAGCCGGTTTTGTTTTCGTATTTATCAAAGACGTTCGGGTAGTTTGTCGTAAATGCCATAATACCGTAAAGATCAAATGGAATATCTGGCGGCACTTTTTTCTCCTGCAGCAAATAAATTCCTTCTGGTGTTTTTTTGTCGTCCCTTTTAGTTTTATTTCCGTCGTTCTTTCCGATATCAATATCGAAGGCTGAAGCTTTCGGATTCACATAAAGATTATTCTTTTGCACAATGTAAAGTTGGCGCTGTGTTTTATCAGCTAAAAAAGCATTTGTTGCAATCGATGCCTCGTCAGAAAGTAGTAGTACTTCTGAAGGCATTAAACTTTCTTCTACTTTGGTTTCTGCAATACCGGATGCAGCAAAAAGAAAGCACATTGCTGTAATAAAAAGTGCTGTTAGGCGTCTCGTCATGCAATCTTCTTATCGTCAGATGAAAACATATAATAAAGAGAAAATCGGCGTGGTTCATAATGTTTCATACTGAGACTTTTTGTCAAAAAACTTAAAATTATCGCAAAATCACGGGTTATTATATCAAGACGCTGCCAGAACTGTCCGATCGTACAGGGTATAACAAACTAGAGGTCCTATGAACGCTTTGTTAAAAAAAATTGCTGTAGCCATTTTGTTGTCGATCAACTTCGGTTGCTTGGTATTGGGTTCCTATTGGGTTTTTATGGCGACACTTGCGCACGAGCCGATGACAACTACAGAGACGCAGCTGCGACAACCAGCCAGTATTCAAGAAAAATTTGCTGGTGCTCCGATGATTTACACAATGGATAAATTTACTGTTAACTTGTCCGGTTTACCTAAAAGAACAATCCGTTTGCAAGTTAACTTAGATATGATCGGACCTGAATCGTTTCAGGAAATAATGGATCTTGAGAACCGAGCAAAAGCAAGAGACCGCATCGTGCGCGTTTTGAATGATAAAACATTTGATGATCTTGAATCTATCCAAGGAAAGCTTTTTTTGAAAGATCGTATCGTTGAAGAGATCAACAAACTTCTAGATAAGGGTTTGGTCAAAGATGTTTATTTCACTGATTTCGTCATGAACTAGCTTACTGTTTTTTTCGAAGCCGAATAACGATGTAAGCAAGCCCCGCTAGCAGTAACAATCCAAAACCCAAAACAGTCGGGTTGCTTAAAAAACCTTTTTTAGATCTGCCAGCAGTATCCTCATCCGCAGCTAACAAGTCAGCGGGCATCGCTTGACCAATTCCAGCTCCTAGGGTTTCTCCTGCTCCACGAAGTGGGCCCAAATCAGGGCGAGATAACAAATCTTTGCTGGCGATAACTCGCAGTGATTTGACCGTATTATTAAAATTGGTGCTGTGTTTCGAATAATATTTATTATGCGCACTGAAAGTTACTAGAATAGCTATCTGATCTTTTATCGTAGCCAAGTAGCGGGTGTAATAATTTTGCACTTCACTGTTTGTGTGAAGTGCGTCCAACCACTGCTGATCGTTGTAGCGACTAGCAACAGATTTATAAGTAACCGTAGACGTCATCGTGCCTGATTTGCCTTGTGTTACGATTGGGTTATTCATGTGATTTTCATAAAGTGGAAATGTATCTGTCGGACCTTTTTCTTTAGCAGTTAGAATGATCACGGCCTCTTTGGCTTCTTGCGGATCTTCCGAGCGACAAACCCATTCGGTCTGTTCCAGTTGGCATTTCCAAGTGTCTAGCATTTCAAACGAAATATAATTATTTTTGAATGTTCGGGCAAAAGCGGTTGTGGGAAAAATTGGTATCAGGCTTAGCAGAAACAAAGAAATCAAAGATGAGCGAATCATAGCAGTCCTTGGTGAATGTTTTTTTAATACCAACTAGTATTATACACATATCTTTGTTAGCGTAGAAAGCGTTAATTAAGGGGGCTTCATGCTGAACTTATCTCAACTCCAGACTTTCGTCACGGTGGTCGCTGAAGGCAGTATGACTGCAGCAGCTGACAAATTATATCTGACTCAACCTGCGGTCAGTCAGCAAATGAAAAATCTAGAAGATGAACTTGGTGTTGAACTGATCACCAGGGGATCTAAGCAAATCAAAATGACGGCTCAGGGTGAAGTTTTATACGATCATGCAAAAAGAATTCTAAGTCTTGTTCAGCAAACTGAAATTTCAATAAAGTCAGTCGGTGCTCAGTTGCGAGGAGAATTACGCATTGGAACTTTAAATTCGATAGGACTTCATCTGATGAGCCCAGTTGTAAGTCGACTCTTAAAATACAATCCAGATTTTAAAATCAAAGTCGATTACGCATCTGGCGAAGCACTGATTCAAAATTATAAAAAGGGTGCCTTAGATATATTGGTTTTACCACAAGTAGAAAAACATTTTAATGTGGCCTTACCAGATTCTAAATCACAAATTTTATTTCAAGAAGAAATGTGGTTAGTCGGTTCAGGTAAAGATGAATTTTACCCGCCTAATTTAAAGTTAGAAGAAATAAAAAAAATTCCTTATGTGCACTTCTCAAATGAATTTCCTGAATTCGATCAGATTTTGAAGGAAAAAGTGGGTACGTTACAGTCTGTATTTGAATCGTCGAATGTCGGTACTTTAAAACGTGTAATTGAAGCTGGATTAGGTATTGGTTTTCTTCCGTCACATTCCATCCGAAAACAAGTTCGTGGTGGTCGTCTGAATCACATTCGTATTTCAGATTTCGATTACAAAATGGATTTTATGTATTATTTCAAGCCCTCGGAATCAGCTGCGGAAGCAGCACAGATATTGTTTCAAGCCATTGCTGGTGATCAGGAAAAAGGCTAATTTCAACAAAAGTAGCAGGGTAAACTCAACATTCCGTAAATCCTGTTGCTCTTGCATTGTATAAAGCGCCTACTTCAGGCAGGTGCTATTTGAAATTTTTCAAATTTTACCGATAATGTTATCTGGAGAAAGAATTTTTAGTGCTAAAAAAGAACACAATTTTAAGTCAGTTTTTAAAACTTATTGTAATTTCCGCGTTTGTTGGTGGCTGTTCATCTCAAGTGAAAAAAGCGGATATTGCAAGTACTGCAAGCCCAAGTTTAGAAATTTCAAAATTAAATGCGGATATTAATTCAGCCGTTTTAAAAAATATTGATGTGTTGGCGCAAGATGAATTTGAAAGCGCTGTGAAGTGGTATGATGAAGCAAAACTTGGTTTGGAAAATAAAAAAAGCCAAGAACAGATTTTAAACGATGTTCGCACTGGACGCGGTCATCTTGAAAAAGCCTATGCTGTTTCTAACAATCAAGAAGCTAAAGCGACAACATTGTTTCAAGCTAGACAATCTGCTTTAGCTGCAGGTGCAGGAACTCATCCCGAGCTTCGAAGTGAATTGAAAAAAACAGATGATGCTGTCAGTGATAAGGCTGCAAATCTTGAAAAGGTTTCTGCGGATAATTTAATCAAGTTACAAAATCGTTATATCAGTCTTGAAAAAGATGCGACTGTGTTAACACAGCTTGCTATTCCAAATGCTATCTTGAATGGCGCAAAAAAAGACGGAGCAGCAAAAAAAGCACCGACAACATTCAAAAAAACAGAACTGTCATTGAAAAATGCGGAATCTGTGATTGGAACGAATGTAAGAAGTCCGAAGGCTTATGAATTGGCCTTAACTCAGGCTAAGGAACAAGCAGACTTATTGAACGAAATTATGACTGTGATTAAGCAAGATGGAAACAAATTAGCTGAACCTACTGCGGTAAAAATTGTGATGCAGAACCGTCAGATCAATAAGTTAAAGACGAATCTGACTTCATCTGCGAAAGCAGCTGATGCAAGCGCACAAGCTGAAGCAGCCCTGCAAGCAAAGAATTTACAGTTATCATCAGCTCTTGATGCAAAAGATAGCGATCTTAGCTCTTCTAAGAAAGACCTGTCTGCGGCCCAAACGGAATTGGACTCAACAGCTAAAAGTCTTTCGTCAGCTCAAGCCAACGTGGAAATTCAAAAGGCTATTGAAACAGCACGAAAGCAATTTACAAATGATGAAGCTGAAGCTTACCAACAAGGAAATACGTTACTGATTCGACTAAAGAAAGTTAATTTTGTTAGTGGAAAAACTGAATTGCCAAGTACATCAACGCCATTACTTGCAAAAGTTTCTGAAGTTGCAAAGCAGCTTAAAGCATCAGGAATAAAAGTTGAAGGGCATACAGATTCAGTCGGCACTGCTGAAGTAAATAAAACTATTTCAGAAGAAAGAGCAAACTCGGTAGCTAATTTTTTCAAATCAAATGGGTTTGAAAAAATCGATATTCAAGCAGCAGGATTTGGTTTTGAAAAACCGATAGCAACAAATAAATCAAAAGAAGGCAGAGCCTTGAACAGACGTGTGGATGTCATTATCACGCCTGAAGAAATTGTTGCCAAATAAAATAGACAACTAAAACAGCACGCTTTCCGGCCAACCCATCCGGGAAGCGATGATGCGAACTATTTCGCTGGCTGTTTCTTCTAATGCTCGTTCGGTCACGTTAAACACTGGCCAACGGCGATTTTGTTTAAACAGATTTTCAGCATATTCAATTTCCTTCAGTATTTGTTGCACAGATGCATATTCGCCGCCTGTATCTTGGCCAAACTTTTCTAATCTGTTTTTACGAATGCGCTGAAGCGAATCAATATCAATTATTAAGCCCACAATCTTTCTTTGATCAATCTTAAATAATTGCTCTGGTAGGGGTGCTTCGACCACCAAGGGGATGTTAGCTACCTTCCAGCCCTTGTGACTCAAGAAAATTGATAGCGGGGTTTTGCTAGTACGACTGATACCAACCAAAACAATATCAGCTTTATCTAACTCATCAAAAGTTTTACCGTCATCGTGCCTAACCGTAAATTCGATTGCTTCGATACGTTTAAAATACATATCGTCAGTTTGTCTCAGGGCACCCACTTGGCTAGCCGAAGGAACTCCAAAAAAGTGATCTAATGTGTTTATTAAAGGTCCAAGAAAATCAATAGCTGGAATAGATTTCTCGACGCAAATTTCTGCTGTTTTTTTTCTAAGGCTTGGACTTGCAAAAGTGTAGGCGACCATACCACGCTTATTAAAACAATCATCGATCACGTTTCGCACTTGGTCTTCGGTGCGAATATTCTTACAGCGAACTAAATTAATATCTTTTTCAGCGTACTGTACAAGGGCTGCACGAATCATTGTGACTGCTGTTTCGCCGGTGCTGTCAGATAAAATAAATATCGAATACGTGCCGTGTTCAGAACTCATTCAAATGAAATTTTCATTAAAGTTTTCTGCAAACTTTCCAAACGCAGCTTTAGCCAAGGTTCCGCAAGCTCTGTGAAAACTAAAACAGAATGTTTGTCGCTAATCTTTATAACGAAAGCATTCATTTTTTTATTCTTATTCAAGAATCCATATTTCATTTTTTTTAGTATGGCAGACGCATTGGTTTTAAAAAGTGCATACAGATCCATTTTAGGAAACTTGATAAGTATATTTTTTTCGCCCAGGTTCAAAGTGTGTCCGAATGCAAACCCTTGAGCTGCGACAAAAGTATCTTTTTGCTTTTCAAACAGAAACCCAAGTTCAAAAAAAGAAGACAATTGAGAAAAAATTCTTATGATGTTAATTTGGTCTGTCTGGCAGTGAATGTAGCTTAAATTTTCTAAAGAATGGTTCTCAGAATTCAGTTCAAAACTTTGTTGGCTTTCTAAAAGTGCTAAATCTTGAGTGTTGGTTTCAAATATTTTCTCGAAGGTGTCGTTCCATTTTTTATTCATGACCTGATTGTACGTGAATCATTTTATTCGACGAATGATATTCGGTTCAAACTGGTCAAAGGACGAGCTAAAACTTTTTGAATCAAACTTTCAGAGGCTGAAAAAAACCGTAATGAATGTATTTTAAGAGAATCACAAACTTCCACAATTTCTTTTAATGCCACTTCGTCCTCAGTGGGAACAAGTAAAACCCATTTGTTAAAAAAATGATTTTCTGTTCCAACGAGTAAACTTTTTTTTGAACTTGAATAGTTAACTTTAATAATTTCAGTTTCTTTTAAAATAGAAGATAAATTTAATGATGCTTCTTTTTTTTGATGCAGCAGGCACTGCGACAACAAGAAACCACTTTGAAAATCAATTTGCTGCCACAAGTTGTTTTGAGCCATAGGCAGTATCCATAATTCAGAGCCAGCAGAAAAAGCAGATTCAGCAGTTACTTTATCCGCGTTCATTTCTAATTACCTGATCTAAAATTCCGTTTACAAATGATGGTGATTCTTGCGATCCAAAAGTCTTAGCAACTTCTATGGCCTCGTTGATTGCAATTTTAGGTTCAATCATGTCTTGTGCGTGATAAATTTCGAATAATGCCAAGCGAAGTAAGTTGCGATCAACTCCTCCCATGCGGTCGATTTTCCAATGCCTGCTGGCCTCTTGAATTTTTTTATCCAGTGATTCTTTGTGGGCTAGCACACCTTTGATAATTTGGTCAGCATAACCAATGACCGTTGGTTCTACTTTTGTGCCATGAATCGAAATTAAATCATCAAATGATATTTGCGGTGCGAACTCAGTTTGAAACAATATCTGCAGGGCGATCTCGCGGGACTGTCTTCTCATCTTCGTTATCAACTTTCCTAGAATTATTCTGAATCAAGGGTGCCAAATTCAACTGTGGGCCAGACGTATCTATTACATCAATCAACTCGTCGCCTTCAAGTTTTTCGACAAATTCTTGAACATCTTTGAAAGTTCTATAAACGCTAGCAAAGCGCACGTAAGCCACATCATCTAAACCTTTAAGTTCAGCCATGACTCGACGGCCGATGATTTTTGAAGAAACTTCGGAATCTCCGCGGGTGATTAACCAAGATGAAATGCGTTCAACCGCAGACTCTAGTTGCGATAGGCTTACCGGGCGTTTCTGGCAAGAAGCCTGAACGCCTCGTAATAATTTTTCTTTGTTATAGGGTTCGCGCCGACCATCTTTTTTGATGATGAATGGGTAACTCAGCATCACCGTTTCCATCGTTGAATAGCGTGATTTACACGATAGGCATTCGCGACGTCTTCGAATGCCCGTGTCTTTTTGGACTCGGGTATCTAGAACTTTGTCTTCAGAGTGACCGCAGAAAGGGCATCGCATCGCCTTAGCCTAGGAGAGGGCTAGGTCAGGGTCAATCATGCTTGATTGCCAAAACTGAAAGTTGCGCGTAGCATAATTGTGTTAGGAGGTGAGATGAAAAAATCGACTTTTTTTATATTAGTAATCTGTTTGTTGTCGTTTCAATTGTCTTTTGCAAATGCGCCCAAAGTAGGCAGACGAGCTGCCGCCCGTTATTTCCAAAGTGAAGCCTCTGGTAATGAATCTGAAATGGCAAATCAAAAAGTTGCATCTTTGATCGAGCCTTTATCTGCTGAAGATCACTTTTTGGCTTTCGGTTTTAGTAATTATGTAAGCTCTGACGCCTACAGATGGGGTCAAGGCGGTAAAGAAGAAAAAGTGGGTAAGTGGGGACTGGATATGATGTATCGCATCGGTCAATACTCGAATGTCATCGATCAAGGTATTCGCGTCAGTTACAACGAATTTGAAGCGGTTTCCAAGCGCGCATCAAAACTAAGTTTTATGTACGGCTTAACATTACCAGACGCAGGTTCACAGTTTCCACTTTATTTCGGTGCAGCAGCAGGGCCAGGCGTATTTCTAAACCAGTTGGAAAATGAATCTTCGTTAACGCTAGATTATCAAATGTATTTGGGACTACGACTTTTTAATGTATTTGAAAAAACAGGTTTTTATGTCGAAGGTGGTTTAAGAAATCATCTGCAATTAACAAGTGATGGGCAATTGAATGGCTCTTATATCTCAGCTGGCGGAGTATTTACTTTTTGATGAACGATATATTACATTTTCACTTAGTCGAATCCATATCCCTGGCGCTGGATGAAATTTTTTTAGATGGCAAATACGCCGATAAAGTCATTGAAAAATTATTTAAAAAAAACCGCAAATGGGGATCGAAAGATCGTAAATTTATTGCTGAATCCATTTACGAAATTGTTCGTCACAAACGCCGCTTAGAATTTATCGCAGATTCTGATAAATCAATGGATCTGATTGCTGCTTTTTTTGTGCAAACCAGAGGTGAGCTTCCGAACTGGGAAGAGTTCGATCATATAGATATTGAAGATTTCAAAAAAAGAAATTCAGCGGAAAAACCGCATGAAGTTGCAAACTCGTTTCCAGATTGGCTACATCAGCTTGGAGCTAGCGAGTTCGGCGATCAGTGGACGAAACTGATGAATGCGCTAAATAAGCCTGCTGAAGTTTTTTTGCGTGTGAACACGTTGAAAGCCAGTCCTGAAACTGTCATTAAAGAATTGGCAGCCGAGCAAGTAGATGCTGAAGTTTTAGTTTCAAAAGATTTTGATTTCCCAGCGGCATTGAGATTGAAAAAAAGAAAAAATGTTTTCATCACGCAAGCATTTCGTAAAGGCTACTTTGAAATGCAAGATGCGGCATCACAGCAGGTAGCTGTTTTGTTGCAAGTCGAACCTGGCCACCGCGTGGTTGATACGTGCGCGGGTGCAGGTGGAAAATCTTTGCATTTGGCGGCACTCATGAAAAACAAAGGAAAAATAATTTCCATGGATATTCATGATTGGAAATTGAAGGAATTGAAAACCAGAGCAGCCCGGGGCGGCGTTGATATTATAGAAACGAAGCTGATTGAAGGTTCAAAAACAATCAAGCGATTAGAAAGCTCTTTCGACCGCATTTTACTAGATGTGCCATGCTCTGGACTTGGTGTTTTAAGGCGTAATCCCGACACAAAATGGAAGTTATCTTTGGCTGAAATTGAGCGTCTGCAGACACTTCAGCGTGAAATTATTTCTGATTACTCGAAATTAGCAAAAGCAAACGCAGTCATGGTTTATGCAACTTGCAGCATTCTTCACCGAGAAAATGAAGACCAAGTAAAGTGGTTTCTAAATACCGAAGAAGGTCAAAAGTGGACTCTAGAAAAAGAGATTCGTATTTGGCCACACACTCATGGTTATGATGGTTTTTTTGGTGCAAGACTTCGACGTAAAAACTAAAAGTAAATTTTAAGTCCGACTTTAGTTCCAGTTCTTTTAATAACTGTGCCTACGTTCAATAATCTTGATGCTTGACGCTCTTCAAAGTAATCGCCAAAAAGTCTTAGCGGACCGTATTCAATAAATACTCCCGCATTCAGTTCGTCGCCCGTGGTGTCACCAAAAAAAGATTCTGATAATGGCAGATACAGTCGGTAATGGGACTGAACACCAAAATATTTTGTCATATACAGTTGTAAAGTTGCTGCTGGAAAAGTTTGGTTCAAACGATAAATATTTTCACTCTGGGTCCGAGTTCGAAGTCCGTAGTGTAAAGTGATATGGGTTCCTTGCAGGGTGTTCCCAAAAAGGCGCAAGTTAAATAAACCTGTGACATCATTAAATTTTTCTTCAATATTATTTTGATATTGTGCTGTGATTCCTACAAGAGTAGCGTAGGCATCAAAGGATCCTTCGATAGATTTTTTTGCATCTTTAAGGCCTGCAGAATCTAAAGAATACTGAAAATAAGATCCTGATAATGCAAATTCATAAGGTGACGGGGTGTTTATTGAAAGCCAAAGATCCATTAAGGCTCTGCGGTCTTTGTTGTCCATCCACTCTTTCAAAGTGAAACGCTGCAGGGCCCGTTGTTCCGAGCGCTTCTGCATGTTGTAGCCTTTGTTGTATTCCTGGGCTATGGCCGGTAGTGCTAGTAAACCAAGTAGTAAAAGTACGATCGATTTATTCATGGGATCAGTTTAACACATTCAAAAATTGAATTAAAAATTGGCAAGTTATAGTCTCAATTTAAGAATAGTTGTGACTAATTTACATTCGAAATATTTTAATATTGCCACGGAAACTTTTTAAAATTCTTAGGCCTTTTTTCAATAAAAGCATTACGCCCCTCAGTGGCCTCTTCTGTGCCGTAAGCTAGGCGCGTGGCTTCGCCAGCAAAAAGCTGCTGGCCGACCAGGCCGTCATCAATCGCATTTAAGCCATATTTTAGCATACGAATAGCCGTCGGAGATTTTTCATTCATTTCTTTGGCCCATTCCAAAGCAACTTTTTCTAAATCTTTATGAGGCACAACTTCATTCACCATTCCCATTTGAAAAGCAGTTTCTGCGTTGTAATTACGTCCTAAGAAAAAAATCTCACGCGCTTTTTTTTGCCCCACTTGGCGGGCCAAATAAGCCGAACCATAGCCCGAATCAAAACTGGCAACGTCAGCGTCGGTTTGTTTAAAAATTGCATGTTCTTTGGAAGCTAAGGTCAGGTCGCAAATCACATGTAAAGAATGACCGCCACCAACTGCCCAGCCCGGAACAACTGCCATAACAATCTTTGGCATAAAGCGAATTTGCCGCTGCACTTCAAGAATGTGCAGGCGTCCCAGTTTTGCTAAATCCACTTTATTTTGTTCACTAAGACCGGTGCCGTTATTATCAAGGCCTTCATATTTATAACCATCTTTACCGCGAATGCGTTGATCTCCGCCAGAGCAAAATGACCAGCCACCATCTTTTGGCGACGGACCATTGCCTGTGATCAAGACAACGCCGACGTCTGCAGAAATTCGTGCGTGCTCTAGCGCTACGGAAAGTTCATCAACAGTCTTTGGGCGAAATGCATTACGCACTTCGGGTCTGTTAAAAGCAATTCGCACTGTCCCTTGTTTTTTTGCGCGGTGATAAGTGATGTCTGAAAAATCAAAACCATTTACTTCAGCCCATTCGTTCGCATCAAAAATATCAGAAATTTTTTTATTCATAATATTAGATGTAGCATTGACCGTAGTTCCTGTCCAAGCCAAGATATTTGTATCACTGCAAGGAGCACGCAAATGATTCACGATTTAAGCCCGTTTATTTTTAAGTTTCCAGAAATGAGTTTGTGGGGTGATCAGTTTGGTATTCGATGGTACGGATTTTCGTATATGCTGGGTTTTATCTGTGCATACAAAATAATCTCATGGCTTGCAGAGCGTCAGCGCGCTGGATTAAATTACACAATGGTTGGAGATTTCATTACCTATGCTGCAATTGGAACTTTGGTGGGCGGTCGTTTGGGATACTGCCTTTTTTACGATCCCAGTTTATTTTTAAGTTTTAGACACTCAATTCCTTTTTGGGGAGTTCTTGCCGTGAATGAAGGCGGGATGGCTAGTCATGGCGGCATCATCGGAATCATCGTAGCTTCGATCATGTATGCAAAAAAGCATGGCCTAAACTATGTTTACCTTTTAGATTTGGCTGCAGTGACAGGTCCTCTGGGATCACTTTTTGGTCGCATCGCAAACTTTATAAACGGTGAGCTAGTGGGTCGAATTGCCGAGCCAACTTTTCCGCTAGCGGTTAAGTTTCCGGGTGATATTTTGAACTGGCCTAATCAAGAGTTCGACCGTTTAAATTTACTAGCACCCGTTGTGGAAAAAGTAGGAATTGAAACTTCAAAATGGAGTGATTTGCTAGGAAATTTTCGTTTGGATTCTGCAGCCCGCGAACAAGTTTACGCTGCTTTGTACAAAATTATTGGCGAAATACAAAACGGAAACACCGCCGTTAAAGAAGCTTTGGGATCCGTGCTTGACCCACGCCATCCCTCGCAATTATATGCTGCCGCCAGCGAAGGTTTATTTACTTTCATAGTCTTATTTTTCTTGATGAGAAAATCCAGACGCCCAGGTTTTATTGCAGGTTGGTTTGTAATTATTTACGCTGTCATGCGAATTATTAATGAACAGTTCCGCATGCCCGATGCTCATATAGGGTTTCAGCTTTTTGGTTTAACCAGAGGGCAGTGGCTAAGCATTGCCATGCTTGTCATTGGTATCGTGTCCTTGTTTTATTGGACGCGCACTCAATCGCAAACGATCTTTGGATGGAAGCGTGAAGACAGTGTGAAGGTTGGGCGCAGGTAGAAGAAAGCGCCAACACCCTGTTTTTCTAATTATCTCATTTTCGTGGATTTGAATCCGGACCAAGGTTAGTAGCTAACATACACGTTGGCGCTATGACCGCTAAAGGGAGAAAAATTTAATAATTATGGTTAAAATCATAATTATTATTTTAAGAAGCTCTTGAGTTATCCTCAAAAACTGCCGAAAACGACCACAGGTTAGTGTAGTTCGCATATCGGATCTCCTTTCATGTTAAGTGAAAATGAGAACCTTAAAAGGAAACAGGGTGAAGGCTTTGTTTCCTTTTGCATTTTCTGGGCTAGGGTAGGGATCACATTACAGATTCAACAAATGCGTTTTTGTAACAACTTTTTCTTCGCCAGTTTTGAAATTTTTTATTTTATATTCAACGTTTCCATTTTCCTGATCAAAAATTAAAATCGCGAAGACAGCTTCGTTTGTAGTTGCAAGCTTACTAATTTTTTCTAATTTCTTTTTTAGATTTCCCGTCGGAAAACTTAAACAGTTTTTCCCCTTTGATACCAGTGAGCTTGTTATAGCAACAGCTTCAAGTTCTGCTTTCGCTCCGATAACCGCGAAGCAATATACCGCATCAGGTCTTGGAACAGGTAGAGTGGCTTCACATAAATCAGCTAAGCGGTCGACTCCTGCGGCCCAGCCAACGCCTGCGGTTTTTGGTCCACCTAACATTTCTACTAAACCATCGTACCTGCCACCTGATAAAATAGCACCTTGGGCGCCAAGTTCTGTTGTGGTAAATTCAAAAACGGTGTGGCAGTAGTAATCTAGGCCGCGAACTAGCCTTGGATTTAATTTGTAAGGTATGTTTAACAGCGTTAGCCCTTCGATGACTTTTGCAAAAAATACTTTTGATTTTTCGTTGAGGAAATTCTCCATTGCAGGGGCGCCTGCAATTAATTTCTTATCGCCTTCATCTTTGGAATCCAAAATACGCATCGGATTTTTTTCTAAACGCAGTTGTGAATCCGGTGACAATTGGAATTTCAGCGGGGTTAGAAAATCAACCAGTGCCTTCCGGTAATCAGCTCTAGATTCTGCATCACCTAAAGTGTTGATCTCTAGAATGCAGCGTTCAGATAAATTTAATTTTTTTAATATAGCCCAAGCAAGATCTAGGCATTCAATATCAGCAAGCGGTGATTCTATACCTAAAACTTCGATGCCGAATTGATAAAACTGGCGATAGCGACCTTTTTGTGGCCGTTCATAGCGAAACATCGGCCCATAATAATAAAGCTTCAACGGAATAAGTTGCGCTAATCCTTCGCTGATGAAAGATCGCACAACTCCGGCTGTTCCTTCAGGTCGAAGTGTGATGGAATCACCACCGCGGTCGGTAAACGTGTAGGTTTCTTTGCTGACGGCATCAGAGGTTTCTCCAAGTGATCTGTGAAAAACTTCAGAAAATTCAAACAGCGGAGTTTCGATTTCTTGAAAACCATATTTTTGTGCTGTTTTAAGGGCAGTTTTATCGATGCTGCGAAATGTTTGTTTCAATTTTGGTAATAAATCGCGTGTGCCGCGGACGCTTTGATATTTACTCATAGATGATTCAAAGCATATCCTAGACACTATGAATATGAAATGGATTTTTTTAATGCTTCTGGTATTTTCGGCGGCTATTGGCGGAGGAGTTTATTTTTTATCAAAGTCAGGCACCGGATCAGGTGTTGAGTTAGATTGGCGATTGCTTGGTCAACTAGATTATATTTCAAATAAAGCGTCCACCGAATTGCAAAAAATTGATGGTCAACGAGTTAAAATTCCAGGGTTCATAGTTCCTTTGGAAGACAACAACCGCCAAGTGACAGAATTTTTATTGGTACCAAGTCCGCAGGCGTGCATCCATGTGCCACCACCACCACCCAATCAAATGGTTTATGTAAAGATGAAGCAAGGTGCCGAAGTTTCTGTCGGTGCTCCGGTTTGGGTTTATGGTGATTTTAAAATTGCCACAAAAAGGTCGCAGTACGGTGAAGTTTCATTTGAAATGTCAGGCGATAACGTTGAGCCTTATAAATAAAAAGGATTAAATATGGTTTATTTTTTATTGTCGTTAAGCCTAACTGCTTTTGCGGGGAAACAGGAACATAAATCTCACAGCCATGAGGCCGGTGAAGTATCCATTGCGTTTGAAGGCACCAAAGGGAAGCTATTTTTAGATTCTTCAGGAGATACAATCTATGGTTTCGAGCATCCTGCCAAAAATAAGATAGATCAAAAACGACAAAAAGAAGCTTTAGATAAATTAGAAGCAAATATTAGCACCATGATTAGTTTTGAAAAAAAGTTGAACTGTCTGTTTTCCAAAGAAAAAATTGGAATTGCTGAAGCCTCGGGTCATTCAG
The DNA here is from genome assembly GCA_043747425.1 of Bdellovibrionales bacterium. Taxonomy (GTDB): domain Bacteria; phylum Bdellovibrionota; class Bdellovibrionia; order Bdellovibrionales; family Bdellovibrionaceae; genus Pseudobdellovibrio. The sequence continues at coordinate 42,824 of JAYTPC010000170.1, read as the reverse complement.
ATGTAGAGGCCTCTTTTGCTATTGTTTGCAATCAGGATCCGACGGGTTCGATGCTGACATTTAATTTTCAAAAAGTTTTTCCAGCTTTAAAAGAAGTGATCGTCCAACTGCTTATTGGTGACATTCAAAAGTCGGTGAATGCCAACAAAAATGATCTTCAGGTCAAGCTCACAAAATGAATTTAGCGATTGAAATAAAGAATTTAAAATTTTCTTATGGTGTGCATGAAATTTTAGATATCCCTCATTTTAAAGTTGGACTAGGTGAATTTATTTTTTTGTATGGTGCGAGTGGCTCTGGAAAGTCGACACTACTTGAAATTTTAGCTGGGGTTCTAGAATCGCAAACTGGTGAACTTCAAATTTTAGAACAACAGCTTCACGAAAAATCAAGTTCTCAGTTAGACCAATTTCGTGCTCAGAATATTGGTTATATTTTCCAAAGTTTTAATTTGATCCCTTACCTGACCGTGACTGAAAATATTCAATTGCCATTGATGTTCCTGCACCAAAAACCAGACCAAAACTATTTTGATCATCTTGTGAGAAGTCTTGAGCTTGGACCTTATTTAAATCGCCGTGTGACCGATTTGTCCGTAGGCCAGCAGCAGCGAGTGGCAGTGGCCCGAGCCTTCATGAAAAAGCCCCCGTTAATTTTAGCAGATGAGCCGACGTCATCTTTAGATTACAACCAGCGTGAAAACTTTCTGAAATTACTTTTTCAGATTTGTGAAACTCAAAAAACAACCGTTGTGTTTGTCAGCCATGACAGGACCATTGAAAAATTATTTCACCGCTCAGTCAGTCTTGAATCAATAAATACAGTTCGCCAGCAGATGCAGGGTATTGTATGAGCTGGCTTCGATTGGCTTGGAAATCTTTAAATAATCGAAAAGTTGCGACAATGCTGACATTATTTTCAATGATGCTCAGTTTGGTCTTATTAATGTCTGTCGAGCGCATTCGTAGGGCTGCTGAAAGTGGCTTTACCGAAAGTGTTTCTGGAGTTGATTTAATTGTTGGGGCTAGATCTGGATCGCTGCAGATTGTTTTGTTTTCAGTCTTTAATTTGGGACAGGCAACGAATAATGTTTCGATAGAAAGCTATAATGAAATAAAGTCTAGGCCTGAAGTTGCCTGGACAATTCCTTATAGTTTGGGTGACGGGCATCGCGGCTTTCGAGTTGTTGCAACGAACACCGATTTTTTCACACATTATCAGTTTCGATCAAAAGAAAAAATTTCTTTCAGCAGTGGCGGTCCGTTCAGTGACTATTTCGATGTGGTTCTTGGTGCAGATGTCGCCAGCGCTTTAAATTACGATATCGGAACTTCAGTTTCTGTGGCGCATGGCTCGACGACAGGCGATGGAATTCAAAAGCATGACGACAAGCCTTTTCGAGTTGTGGGAATTTTAAAAGCAACGGGCACTCAGGTAGACCGGGCCTTGTATATTTCGTTAGAGGCCATGGAGGCTATTCATCTTGATTGGCAGACCGGCAGTGCACCGACAGATGAAAAAAAGTTAACCAAAGAAAAAATCACTGCACAGATGGTTCAGCCAAAAAGTGTTACGTCGTTTTTTTTAAGAACAAAGAATCGCATTGAAACTTTGAAATTACAGCGCGACATCAACGAGAATAAATCCGAGCCTTTATTGGCCGTTATTCCTGGAGTTGTTTTATCTGAACTGTGGCAAAGCTTATCTAATTTAGAAAAAGTTCTAAAAGCAATTTCGTTTTTAGTTATGCTGGTGGGACTTATATCGATGCTTATTTCTTTGATGGCCTCACTCAACGAGCGACGTCGTGAGATGGCCATTTTACGTGTTCTGGGTGCATCGCCGAAACACCTTCTGGGACTCATCGTTTTAGAAACTTTTGTGCTGACACTGCTAGCAGTTATTTTTGCCTGTCTTTTGAAGGTCGCATTGGAATGGGTATTTGGTCCGTGGCTGCAAATTCGCTATGGTCTTTACCTGCAAGAGCCGAGGTTTTCGTTTATTGAATTAAGTTATATTTTGACAATGTTGGTACTGGCTATTTTGATCAGCATCATTCCGGCACTTCGTGCGATGAAGTTCGCATTAAAAGACGGATTAAGTGTGAAGGTTTGATTATGGATCAAAAAAATTATATTACTCCACAAGGTTTTGATAAGTTAAGAAGTGAGTACACGACTTTGCTAAACTCTGAAAGACCCAAGGTGGTTGCAACAGTTGCCTGGGCTGCAAGTAACGGCGATCGATCAGAAAATGCGGATTATATTTACGGTAAACGACGCTTACGTGAAATTGACAAGCGTCTTCATTTTTTACAAAAGAAAATGGAATCTGCTGAGGTCATAGATCCGAAAATTTTAAAATCAGAGCGAATTATTTTTGGAGCGACAGTTACTTTAGAAAATGAAGACGGCAAAGAAGTCATTTACCAGATCGTTGGTGCTGATGAGATCGATATAAAACTTGGAAAGATTTCTTGGAATTCTCCGGTTGCAAAAGCCTTATTGGGTAAAAAAATAGACGACGAAGTTATCATCAAAAAACCCCAGGGCGAAGAGACCGTCACAATCATTAGGTTTAAATTTATCTAAGACCAAATATATCTGAACGAGACATGTCTTAAAAACTATCTGTTAAAATTAAGTCACACTAGCACTTTCAAAAATCTCAATTTGACTGCCAAAGTTTAATTCACTGTCAAAAAAATAATGGGCAGTTTCTAACTAGCTTTGATATGGGTAAAAAGAGTGTCCGAATCATTCTAAGAACTCAGGTCATTTCCAGCAGTTGACGAACTTTTTTTCGTCGCATTTAAAGACAACTTTTTGGCCTACAACTTGAAGATTTAATGGGTAGATATCGTCCGATTATTTCAACCCTTTTAGGGTGAGGCATTATGGGATTAGCAGTTAAAAAATTAGTTTTGTTTTTACCACTTCTCATATTTTTCTTCTCAAATCAAAGCTGCCAAAGTCTTTCAAAGAATAACTTTGAAAAAAATGACACTGCACGGACACGTCATGCACGACAATTGTTGCAAAAAAACTATTCCCGGTCTGTGGCCAAAGAATTTGAGCGTGATAAAAAATTTGAAAGCTATTTAGAAACATATATTTCACAAGAAAACGCAAAGATTGATTCGGCAGAGCTCAGTGAAAGTCTGTTAAAAATAAGTCGAGACTATTTTTATGATCCTGTTTTTCTTCTGGCCGTGGTTAAAACAGAAAGTCAGTTTAATCCAGCGGCAGTGGGCCTAGCCGGTGAAATAGGTTTAATGCAAATAAAGCCAGACACGGCTGAATGGATATGTTTAAAAAACAAAATTAAATGGAAAGGGGCGGCTGCCCTGAAAGACCCAGCGTATAATGTTCTGGTTGGAGCCGTTTATTTTAATTACCTAAAAATTCAGTTAAAATCGAAAAATGCTCAATATATTAACGCTTACAACCTGGGTATTAATAGTTTGCGACGTTTACCAGCAGAATACCGTATCAATCATCCTTATTACGATAAGGTAATCGCGAACTACAATGCGATCTATCTGCAGCTGAAAAAAATAAGAAAAACGACTTAATTTTCCTGTTGAGTCTGCCAGTCTTCCGGGTAGCCTTTAATTATGAGAAAGTTTTACTGGCTTTTTAGTTTGGCACTTATCGCAACCGTTTTTTTTGTCGAGTATGACCTTACGAAACGCACTCATCAGCAAGCTTTAGTGATCAGAACGCAAAAACTAAAAGACAAGTTAGCCAAAGAAAATCCTTTAAGCCACACAGTGAGCGCTGAAAATGTAGCAGTTTTTGAGAAACAGTTTAGTGAAACGTCATCAGAAATTTCAGGCTTGCAACAAGACCCAGAAAAAACAGAGAAAAAAATCAAATCACTAGCGGCTTCATTAACGCCGCAAAATATAAGTAAATTATTTGATGTGGTAACAAATGGAAATAGTTTGGCTGATCAGCGTACCTTAGCTGTAGAGCTGCTATCTAGACATCAATCTGTCAACGCGCTGGTAAAGTTGGAAAATTTTATTAAACAGCAAAATAGTAATTCAGGTAAAAGTAGTGATCTTGAGCTTGAGTCTGTGCTACGCGTGCTAGCTGTCGAAGGAATTGCTTCTTTCCCACAGAAAGATCTGGCGATTTTGTCGTTAACTTCTTTGAGTCCAGCAATTGAGGAATCTTTTTTAAAGGATCGAATCCGTAAATCTGTCGCTAATCTGAAAAACCAATCATCTGAAAAAATAGTGAATGAGTCTTTGAATTCTTTGGTCGAATAACAGAAGGAGCAGTAAAATGTTAAAGTGTCTATTCTTGGTAGTAAGTGCGTTAGCGATTTTGGGTTGTGAAGATATTGATGGACAGCTGCAAGTGTTCGAAAAATTTAACGTGAATACAAAAAATGGCGTCAGAGCCACAGAAATTGGTAATTTTGATACGTCATTAGATATGAAGCGGGACCGCTTCGTGGCTTTCGTCAAGACAGATTCAGGAAGAATAAAAGTCACTTTTTTGATACCTGGTAATTTGCGTATGCCGGCTAATGGCGACTTTCAAATATCTGCAGTTGATTCAGGTCAGCCGTTCGCGATATCTGGAGTTAATAAAACGGTCGAATTAAAATCTAAAATGAAATCAGAATATCAGGATTGCATGTACGACGGTTATGATGTCATTTGCTCGCCGCAAGGCTGTACGCAGGTTCCGGTTCACAGATGGGGACGCCAATACACAGAATATTATGTGCGTACGATAAAACAAGATCTTATTATAAATGCTTTGTCTGCGACTGCCGAATCAGTAGCTGCAACCTTCACTGGCGCTGCATCTAATTCTCAAAAAGTCATTGTTCAACAAGATCGGTGTTTTTAAAATAGTAATTTAGTTATTTTCCAAAGCCAAAAAAACTACGCTTTGGTTTTTTTGGAACGGGTCCGACTTGGGGTCTACCATTAGCATCTTTAGTTTGTCCGCCACCGATACTGGCGCTGCCGTGACGCGGCTTGGGTGGGCCACTACGCGGACGATTGCGGTGATGACCACCTGAAGTTCTATTGCCAGCTTCGATCATGGCTTTGGCTTTTCCTGATGACATCACGCGCGCATTTTCAACCTGCATCGAATGATAAGGATGATCTTTATCAACGGGTATACTTTGTCCAATCAGTTTTTCAATGTCGCGAATGAATGCTCGCTCTTCTGAATCACAAAAAGAAATTGCAGAGCCTTCGGCACCGGCGCGTGCCGTTCTGCCAATACGATGCACATAGCTTTCCGCAATATTTGGAACTTCATAATTGATCACATGACTAATTCCGTCGACATCAATACCGCGTGCTGCAATATCAGTTGCGATCAGCACACGAATTTTACCCTCTTTAAAGGCATCTAAAGCGCGCTGACGTGCATTTTGGGATTTGTTTCCGTGGATAGCTTCTGATGGGACTCGGTTTTTAGTTAACAATTCAGAAACACGATTAGCACCGTGCTTGGTGCGCGTAAATACAATCACTCGCTGCATTTTCGGATCACTTAAGACAAACCGAAGTAAATCTTTCTTCTGTGATTTTTCAACAAACATAACCCGCTGATCAATTTTCTCAGCTGTTGAAGATATCGGTGTGACTTCCACACGAACAGGGTCGATCAGCATCGAAGAGGCTAGTTTTTGAATATCATTTGGCATGGTGGCCGAGAAAAATAAAGTTTGGCGTTGTTTTGGTATCATCGTTAATACCTTTTGGATATCACGAATGAAACCCATGTCTAACATGCGATCTGCCTCATCTAAAACGAAGACTTTTAAATTTCTGATATTGATGTGATTTTGCGAAATTAAATCCAACAAACGACCCGGCGTTGCTACCAATATATCAACACCTGAACTCATTGCTTTAACCTGCGGTCCTTGGCCGACACCACCGAAAACAACAGCCATTTTTAGGCGAAGATTTTCTCCGTAAGTTTGAAAACTTTCATAAATTTGTAAGGCCAGTTCACGCGTTGGAGTTAAAACCAAAACCTGAACATTTTTAGGTAAAACTTGATACTTTGTCGTCGCTAAACGATTCAATATTGGCACGGCAAAGGCGGCCGTCTTTCCCGTTCCTGTTTGCGCACAACCTAGTAAATCTTTGCCGAGTAGCAAATGCGGAATGGCTTGGGTCTGAATCGGTGTTGGGGTTGTATAGCCAGATTTTTTAAGTGCTAGCTGAATGGGCTCAATTAAGTTTAAATCTTTAAATTGCATAGAGGCAACTTCTACAGGGTCAATTAACTCATGACAAGATATCAAAACATATTACATAATTTTAGTAGGTTAAAAACCCCGGGAGAGCCCATGAACAGCCCTCATCATGATCACACACATCACCATTCGCACAATCTTGAAGATTTGGCTGAAAAAAATATACACAGCCGAGCTTTCAAATGGGGTATTGGTCTTAATCTTTTATACGTCATCATTGAACTAACGTTCGGTTTCAAAATCGATTCGCTGGCTTTAATTGCGGATGCGACTCACAATTTTGGCGATGTTTGTGGACTTTTGGTAGCTTGGTTGGGATTTGTTTTACTGAGCAAAAAGCCAAGCTTAAGAATGACCTTCGGGCTAAAAAAATTTTCTATCTTTGCGGCATTAGTTAATTCTTTTTTACTGATCGCAACGACATTTTGGATTTTAAAAGAAGGTATTGAAAGATACCAAACTACGAACGCATTGCCAGGTTTAACAATTATGATTGTTGCGGGCATCGGCTTGATCATCAATCTGACAACGGCATTGCTTTTTTATCAGGAAAAAGACCAAGACTTAAATATGAAGGCTGCTTTTTTGCATCTACTTTCAGACGCTTTTGTTTCAGCCGGGGTGATCGTTTCGGGACTTCTTATTTATTTAAAAGGGTACACCTGGGTAGATCCGTTAAGCAGCGTGTTGATTGCTATTGTCATCTTTATTTCGACATGGGGTATTTTTAAAGAATCGTTCAAACTGCTGATGGGCGGTGTACCTAAGAAAATCAATCCAGATTTGGTGATCCAGTTTTTAGAAAAGCAAAATGGGATACAAGATGTTCATTCATTACATATCTGGGCTTTAAGCACGACCGAAAATATGATGGTGGCACATCTAGTAATCCCTGGTGAGCATCCGACAGATCAGTTTTTGGCAAGTGTTAAACACGAAATAACACATTTATTTTCAATAAAAAATATTGTTTTTCAGATCGAAAAAAGTCGCAGTGGTTGTAACTAACCTAATGTTTTAATTTGTTTATATATTTCTAAAAGTTTTTCAGCTGACTGGCGTAAGTTTTTTTTCCAGTCTAGAAAGACTCCGTTATCTGAATTGTCAGTGATATATTTAACCGAATAAAAAGGAATCTTCATTTGATCAGCGACATAAGCCAGAGCGTAGGCTTCCATGTCCATGATATCAAAGGGCATAGCCTCGCTGGAACTCGTTTTATATTGAACGTGATCTGCAGTTCCACAGATGACCTTATTCAGATCAGTGAGTGCAGCTGCAGCAAAAATTTTTTTATTTTTTATCAGATCATGGCGTTGAATAAATGCTGAGCATTCCACGCAGTCGCCTTGGTTCAAATGAAAACTTCCAGCAGTGCCCAAGTTTAGAATAGAAGTAGGTCTAGTTTTTAAAATAGCTTCAGTCAGCGAATATGTCGCTTTAACTTGTCCGACACCAGTATAAAATGGCTTGATGCCGGCTTCTTCAAAAAGACCTTGTGATTCTTCTTTCAATGCCATCACCAGCAGCGTTGTCGTTGGGTCAAAACTTGCCATCTTTCAAATATGCGATGTACAACTAGTTCATGACAAGTCTAACAGCACAAAGAATTTCTCGCCAAATTGTAACCATCTGTGAACGCCTGCATGCCCGAAATATGTTGGCAGCTGCAGACGGAAATATCAGTTACCGAGTTTCAGATGACGAAATTTTAATTACACCATCTGGAATTGCCAAAGCCTTTATGGACCCCGAACAAATGGCCGTTATTAACATCAACGGTGAAACAATTTCTGGTAATCCTTCTAGCGAAAAATTAATGCATTTGGCGGTTTTCAAAAATTGTCCACGTGCAAAAGCTGTGGTGCACGCGCATCCACTGACAGCCATCGCCTGGACAATAGCAAAACCTCAGTTAACAAAGTTACCCTCAGATTGTCTTTCGGAAGTTATACTGGCAACAGGGGACATTCCGTTTGTTCCGTATGCACGTCCGGGCACTGAAGATATGGGTAAAGTTTTATTGCCTTTTCTTCCCAAGCATCAAGCCATGGTACTTAGAAACCACGGAGCACTTACCTGGGGCGTAGACCTAGAAGAAGCTTACCGCGGTATGGAGCGGATCGAACATTCAGCCCAGATTTTGGCAGCAGCAGAAAAATTAGGTGGAATGGTGCCGTTACCCAAAACTGAAATCGAACATCTGTATGAACTTCGAAAAAAAATTGGGGATATTTTGTTATGATTCAACTTCGTTCGATGGCATTACAAGCTGATGTTTCTGAAAAAAATATTTCCCTTCGATTGTTGGATCAAACATTACTTCCAGCGACTGAAAAATGGATTCAGATTGATGACACTGAGCAAATGATTGAAGCCATAAAATCACTTCGTGTGCGCGGAGCGCCTTTGATTGGTGTCGCTGCAAGCCTAATGATCGGAAAGCTTGCGGTTGGTGGAATGGTTCCAAAAGAATTATTGGTTCATGCAAAAAATCTGTTTCAGGCTAGGCCTACAGCCGTAAATTTAATGATCTGCGTGGACCGCATGACAAAAAAAATTACCGATGATTTTTCAGCAAAAGCGATTGTTGACCTATCCGTCGAAATTTTTAATGAAGATGTTTTATTGTGTGAAAAAATATCAGTAAATGGTGCCGCCTTGATAGAAGATGGTGATCAGATACTGACCCATTGCAACACCGGAGGCCTTGCGACTGCAGGTGCGGGCACTGCCTTGGGTGTCATTCGAAAAGCCTTTGAACAAGGAAAAAAAATTCATGTTTACATCGATGAAACTAGACCCTTACTTCAAGGCGGAAGGTTAACTGCTTGGGAGCTTAAAAAACTAAATATTCCATGCACATTAATCACGGACAACATGGCAGCACAGTTAATGAGTCTTAAGAAAATAACGAAAGCCATTGTGGGCTCGGACCGAATCGCGACCAATGGAGATTTTGCAAATAAGATTGGGACCTACAGTGTTGCTGTGAATTGCTTTTATCACAATATACCTTTCTATGTTGCGGCTCCGTACACCACGGTCGATGTGGATTGCGCAGATGGTTCACAAATTCCTATTGAACAGCGCAGTGCAAATGAAGTTACCGGAGTTTCTGGCAGTTTTGGTGAAGTGACCTGGGCGCCGGCAGGGGTTGCTGTGTACAATCCAGCGTTCGATGTGACGCCGGCAAAACTAGTATCGAACTGGATCTTAGATACAGCGACGTATAATAAAAAAAATATTGAATCGGGTATTTTGAAAAAATGTCATTTAGCTAATTAAAGGGAGTTTCTATGTTAGGCGTTATCGGTGGTTCAGGATTTGAAAAATTTGAAGACTTTGAAACGGTAGAACTGCTAAACCGTGAAACACCGTTTGGTTTGACAGCCAGCGGTTTTAAAAAAGTGCGCGTGGATGGTCAAGAATTTCTATTTATATCTCGGCACGGTGAACATCACGAACACCTGCCCAGTGAAATTAATTACAGAGCCAATATTTACGCTTTAAAGAAACTAGGTGCGAAAGCGATTGTTTCTTTTAGCGCTGTCGGTTCATTACAAAAAGAATTTGTTCCTGGTGATTGTGTTATTCCATACCAATATATGGATCGTACAAAATCTATTCGTGCCCATACTTTTTTGGGTGAAGGATTAATTGGCCACGTGTCTTTAGCAAAACCCATTTGTGAAGTGATGGCTGAAAGAACAAAAGAATTGGTTAAAAATAATTCTTTCAAAACTCATTTCGGTCAAACTTATATCTGTATCGAAGGTCCTTATTTTTCGACCAAGGCCGAATCTGCAAGTTATCGACAGATGGGCGCCCAAATTATCGGTATGTCTAATTTTCCAGAGTATGCGTTAGCCCGCGAAGCAGGTCTTCCGTATTTACCATGTTGTTTTATCACGGATTATGATTGCTGGGACGACACTATTCCACATGTGACTGTTGAAGAAGTAATTAAAGTCATGCGTGGGAATAACGCCAAGGCATTTACTATTTTAAAATCAGTATTGAAAAGCACGCAGATTTACAGTGGAAGCTTAGCTTATGACGGGGGCTTAAAAACAGGTTTGTTTATGCCAAAAGAAGCTATACCTGCGGCTAAAAGACCTTGGGTTGATGTTTTGATGGCGTGATTTTTTAAACTTACTTTAACAGCCATTTTTCAGGAAATGAAAAGCTAGTGCCTTTGCTAAGGTAAGTTAAACCACTTAAATTATCAGGAAGAACAGCAGCTTCTTTTCTGTGGTAAAGCGGAATAAATGCAACTTCATTCAGAATTTCAGCTTCTAGTTTTGTTAAGATAAGATTTCGTTTTTTGGCATTACTTTCTTTATCGAATTGTTCTAGTAATTTATCTGCCAGTTCAGATTTCCAACGAATATTGTTTCCGCCAGCCCAGCTGTTTTCTTTTCTTGGAATTTCTTTTGACGAAAAAAGTGAAGTCAAAGATGTATCTGGTAAAATAGAATTCCCAAATAAAGCCAGCGCAAATTCTCCTTTAGTGATGGTATCACCCAGTAAAATTCGGGGCGGCTGATTTTTTATACTGCAACCCACTTGAATTTTTTCAAACTCATTACAAATATAGACCTGAATAATTTCTAAAATTTTTATACCTGCTGAGGTTTTAAAATCAATAATTAATTCTTTGCCATTTTTCACGCGGATTCTTTTATCAGTCGTTTTCCAACCTGCTTCATCTAATAAATTTTTCGATTTCTCTAAATTATACACTGCTGGAAAAATTCTAAATTCGGTCGATGTGGGTGGTAAAAAAGTTTCGGCGGGCTTTAGTTTTGAATTGAAAAATGCAGTTGTTAGTTTCACCTTATCGATTGCAAGTGAAAGGGCTTTTCGAACTTTAATATCTTTTAAGATTTCATTTTCGTGATTTATAAACAAGCCCTGAAAAACCGGAGAATCCTGAAAGAAAACTTGATAAGGTTCATTTTTTTCGGCTTCTGAATAAGTCAATGCTAAGTCAGGCGGAAAGCCCACTGCTGAAACCATATTGATTGATTTTGTTTTTAAATTTGCTAGAAGTGCGTTCGATTCACCGATGAATTTTACCATTATTTTTTCTATTTTTGGTTTTCCACCGAAGAAATTTGGATTCGGAACTAATATAAAATGACTGCCAAGCTTGAATTCACTGATTTGATAGGGACCGTTATAAAGTCCTGATTTAGTTGAAGCAGTAACGAAAATTGTATTTTGATCATAGGCTTCCCGTTGGTCTTTCCATTTATTAAATACGTCATTTTCTAGATGGTACGGAATCGGGTAAGGCAGGTCTCGATCGAAGGTCCAACTTGAATTTGTATAAATGACGGTGCATTTTTTTAGATCACTCGTTTTCCATTCGATATTTTTAATTTTTGCGTACATACCTTTATCTTGCACCATGGTGTTTTGACTAAGCCCTGTTTGCCAGCCTAACCACCAGTCTTGACAGGTGACGGGTTTGCCGTCGCTCCAGTTTGCTTTATTCTTAATAGTCCATATGGCCTTATTTTTAATTAACTGCGGAATTTTTTCTGCCAAATCAGGAATTGGCAGCCCAAGATGATTTCGTGTGGTCATCTCACGAAGTAGAAAGTGCATAAAGGCCTCGGTAGAAGCAAGATTGACTGTGACTGGATTAAATTGACCGAATTCTTGAATGATACCAATACGTAAAGGTATTTCATCTGCGCGAAGATTTAAGTGATAGGATAAAATAATCAATAAAATAGATAAGATATTCATTTTGAGTTTAAAGCCTTTCGACTCAGTCGCGACCAAAAAGCGGCTATCATTAAAAATAGCATGCAAAACAATATTATTTGTTTCAATGGTGGCAAAGAGGAGTTAGTTCGTAATAAACCACAGCCACCCATAAATGGATCACCAGAAAATTCATCGCGGGGATATAGATAGTTAATGCCGTTAATATCGTCCTCAGAAAGTGTAAAATCTGTTTTGTAGCCAACTGTATAATGCATGATTGCGGCCGAGTCTGACGAATGACCTAAACCCAAAGAGTGACCTATTTCATGTGTCATAATAATTTTTGCAGAATCAGAATCTGAATTATTAAAATTTGCAAGAGCCCCTGGTTGAACATTCAAAACAAGATATCCACGTCGTACTTGCAGATCTGGCCCATAAATAGCAGAGCCAACTCCGGCTGATACATCGGGATCTGAGGTAAATGTTGTACCAAAAGCTATATCACAGACTATAACAGCGGTATCCAGGGTCGTTCTTGCAACAGCTTCTGCAGGGGTAGCAACTGAATCGGTACCTAATTCTAACTGTAGTTTGCTAGATGAAATGGAATTCCACATATCCATGCTGGACTGAATAATTTCACGAATGTCCGATCTGCAATTTGCAGGATTTAAATGATATACAAGTGGATCGTCTTTCCAACCCTTTAGGTTGGAAGTGTTCCCGGACAAGGTAAAAGCATTTGCTTGAAGATGAAAAATAAAAGCGATTACTAAAAAAATAACATTTTTCATCAGTAACTTCCAATCTCATAAACCAATCCGGTTAATAATGAAAAATTTCGTTTTTTGGAATTTAGCGGAGCTTCAATCAAAATACTGCTTTGCCAAGATAACTTTTCTTTGAAAAAATAATTTATCCCCAGTTCCGTGGCAAAGATATTGGATGTTATTGTTTCACCCGGAGAATAAAAAGTGGATGTACTGCTGCCATTATTTAGAATCAGTGTGCCACCTTCACCAATGACTTTCGTTTGTTTCAAAAGCAGTCCTAATTTCCACTCTAGGTCAGATTTTGCAATTAAACGGGTGTAGGCCGAACGAAAAAGCAAATTGGTTTCTTTTTGATTGCTGTCTGGGCCACTTTTGGCGATCAAGGTATAATCTAGAAATACGGCCAGTCTAATATCGTAATTGTAAGCGTAGGTGTATCCGATGAGTAATGGAAATTGAATTGGTGATAACAAATCTTTTTTTGCTGAACTGGTGCTAGTGGATTTCAAAACAGATTTAGAATACACATCTAGTCCGAAATAAAAAGCATGTCTTTTTGCCATTGCGGAAAACGAAGATGGGTTTGAATTACTTGATTTTTCCGCTGGTTCAGATTTTGTTGGCTTTCCACCAATAACTTCTATTGCTAAAATATTAAACGCCAGCAACTGAACCAAAAAAAACGCTTTCAGAGATCTTAATTTTGCAGACATGTATTTAGACTGGCATGATTGGCTTTAATTGTCTAAAGGTTCTTGATTGATCGAATAAACTAGGACAACATCGAGCCAATTCTCAGCCTACATCTCACCTTACACAGGAGACTTACTATGAACGTATTAATTACCGGAGCGACAGGTTTAGTTGGTCGTGAAATCGGAAAAAAAGTCGCAAGTCTTGGACATAAAATTTTCGTTGTCTCAAGAAATGCGGTCAAAGCAAAGCTTGAGTGTCCGTTTCCGTGCGAAGTGATCGAAGGTAGCTTAGATCAAAATGCCATATCTGACCCACGCTTAAAAGACATCGAAGCTGTCATTCACTTAGCTGGCGAAAGCGTTGCCGAATCACGTTGGTCTGATGCAAAGAAAAAAAGAATTCACGATTCTCGGTCATTAGGAACCAAACATTTAATCGAAAGCTTGAAAGGCGCTTCACTAAAAGTTTTTCTAAGCACTAGTGCCAGTGGATATTACGGAGACCGCCAAGATGAAGTTTTATCTGAAGCATCTTCAGCTGCCGAAGATTTTTTGGCTGCAGTTTGCAAAGATTGGGAAAGCCCTGTTTTAGAATTACAAAAATCAAAACAATTTCCGAACTGCCGTTTCGCCATTTTTCGTGTTGGTGTTGTTTTATCTGCCTTTGGCGGTGCGATGTTAAAAATGATTCCACCATTTCGCCGCGGAGTTGGTGGCGCAGTTGGCACTGGCAAGCAATACATGAGTTGGATTCACCTGCAGGATTTGGCAGAAATTTATGTGCAAGCATTAGCTGATTCCAAATTTGAGGGAGTCATCAACGCAGTTTCGCCAGAGCCTCTAACCAACAAAGATTTTTCTGCAAAACTGGCCAATGCTTTGGGCTCTTCGTTAGCTGTTTCAATTCCGACGTTAGCTATAAAGGCCATGTTTGGTGAGATGTCTCATGTGCTGTTAAGTTCGCAGCGGATAGACTGTCAGAAATTGAAAGAAATCAAATTTAGGTTTCATTATCCAACGGCTGAAGAAGCTTTTCAGCAGATTGCTTCTTACTATCAAGGCGGAGATGAAATTTATTTTGCCGAACAGTTCATCCCAGCGAAGCGGGAACATGTGTTTCCGTTTTTTAGCGAAGCAAAAAATCTAGAAGAGATTACTCCACCGGTACTGAATTTTAAAGTTATTAAAATGTCGACAGAGAATATTCAATCAGGAACCTTGATAGACTATCGCTTAAAAATTCATGGTGTTCCGATTGGCTGGCAAACAGAGATTCTAGATTGGCAGCCAATATCTAAATTTACAGATACTCAATTAAAAGGGCCTTACACCAAATGGCATCACACCCATGAATTTTTTGATTTAGCAGGCGGAACACTGATGACAGATTTGGTCAGATATAAGCTGCCACTTGGGCCGTTAGGGTGGGCCCTTGCAGGGTCATTCGTTGCAAACGATGTGAAAAAGATTTTTTCTCACCGAAAAAACGTTTGTGCAGCTGTCGATTTCAAACAGCGCGGTGGGTTTTAAATAGTTTCAAACACTTGTGTTTTTATAGCACAAGGACGTTTCATCATGTGTTGCATGTAGCGAGCAATTGGTGATCCTTCAGTCACTAAATATTCACTGGCTCCGGGAATAACAGCCGCCATAATGATATCTGCAGCAGAAAAACCAGAAGCTAAAAGATAAGTTTGTTTTTCTAAAATCTTGTTCAGTGGTAATTTTAAAATTTCGCACTGTGCTTTAACTTCATTTTTTATTAAATTGATTTCAGCTTCAGACTTGCCGGCAAACGTAAACATTTTTGCGACGACGTTTTCAAGGGAAGCCACTGAAAAAACCATCCACTGCAAGTAGGCAGCACGTTCAGCTGAAATCACCTTAGGAGCAAGTCCTTTTTCCACATATTTATCGGCTAGGTACAAACAAATAGCGGCGGATTCAAACATGACGGTTTCACCATCGACAATGACGGGGACCCGGCCGGTAGGGTTCAGTTTTCGAAAGCTTTCTGAATTTAACTGTCCTTCGGCACGATTTAAAAAATGATCTTGATAAGGTACGTTGAGTTCTTCTAACAACCATCGCACGCGGTCACTTCGATCTTGTCGGGCCATGCAATAAATTTGAATTGAGTTTGTCATAAGGTAAGTCTGCTATTTGAATTTCTGGTTGTCACGAAAACTGAGTGTGTAGAAATTATGCATAGGCTTTGCAAACATCAGCCTGGACTATGTTAAATTGCAGATGGCAAGCGGGCTGCTTGAATATATTTAACGACAGATCAAACGCCATTAAAATTATAGAGCTTTGTAAATACAAGCTGTAATGTGCACGTCATGTCCATCTTTCTTAATCAGTTTAAAATTATCAAACCTAAAAACTTAATATCACAAAGCGATCTGTTGGTCTGGATCATTAAGGCTCATCAAAAAGCAGAACAATTTAGTGAATCTACGGACCCAATGTCCGCTGATACAATTGCGAAACTGTTTGAGCGCTACGGCGTAAAACAAAACCAAATTTCGCAAAGATACACTGAATGCAATGACATGTTTTCAGAAACATTCGAAAGCAACGAAGTTTATAATATTCAAAGCCACAAAAACGAGGGAACAAGCATCAGCAACAGATCTGAATTCTTTTCAGAAAGAGCGCTGAATATTTTTAAAAAAATATACGAGCTATCTGACGCAAACACAGACACAGACATCAAAAAAAGACCAGATCATCTGATACATGTAACATGCACTGGTTATGTTTCTCCAAGCGCTGCACAGCGAATTATTACAGATAAAAAATGGAATCAGCCAACAGATGTGACTCATGCTTACCACATGGGTTGTTATGCTGCCATGCCGGCTGTGCGCTTAGCGAAAAGTCTAGTGCAAGCCGAAAGTTTGCAAAATCCAAATTTTACCACTGACATTGTGCACACAGAAATGTGCACGCTTCACATGAATCCTGCTTCACAAACCCCTGAGCAAATGGTCGTTCAAACCTTATTTGCAGATGGCCATGTCAAATATACTGCTTCCCAAATGCCGAATTCAAATGGAAAAAACTTTAAAGTCATTGCGCTGCTTGAAAGAATCTTGCCAGATTCTCAACAGGACATGAGTTGGATACCCGCACCTTGGGGAATGCAAATGAATTTATCGCGAGAAGTTCCGGCGAAAATAAAATTAGATTTAAAAAACTTTTCCAAAGAGCTTTTCGCGAAGGCCGGTCTAGATACAGCCAGTGCTTTGAAATCTGTTTTTGCCATTCATCCGGGCGGCCCAAAAATAATAGAATCGGTTCAAGAAGTATTAGAGCTTTCAGAAGACCAAGTCATGCATAGCAAAAAAATTCTTTTCGAACGCGGCAATATGTCATCAGCGACGCTTCCTCATGTCTGGAACGAAATACTTGAACACAATTATCCGTTAGGAACAAAAGTTGTTAGCTACGCGTTTGGTCCTGGGCTAACTTTATTTGGCTCTGTTTTCGAGGTCTGCTGATGATGGCATTGTTGTTAGTCCCTTTTGTATTTCAAGGAATAGCCATGTTTTTTGATGAAATTTATTTTCATCGTAGACGTGGGCTACCGTTGTGGGAACGCATCGGTCATCCGATCGACAGTTTATCGGTTTTAATGTGTTATGGATTTGTTTTCTTAAAAGATCCAACCACAACGAATATTTATATTTATCTTGGACTTTGCTCTTTTTCTTGCCTGCTGGTAACAAAAGATGAATTTGTGCATACTGAAAAATGTGAAGCACGTGAAAACTGGCTGCATGCTTTTTTATTTGTCCTACATCCCATTTCTTTTTTATGTGCTGGAATTATTTGGAAAGAAAACTTAAGTCCGCAGTTCTTAATGTTTCAGCCAAGTATTATTTTTCTGTTTATGATGTATCAAATTATATATTGGAGTCCGTTTGGAATTAAACAAAGAAAAAATTAATAATGACATTTATGAAACCTACGGCGATCGCTGGTACGAAGCTGACGATGACCCAGTCGCTTTGCTGCGTGCCGAATCAAAAACCAAGACGCCTTGGATCTTACAAAAAATAAACCTTTATGGAATGTTGAAAGCTGAAACAAAGATTTTAGATGTTGGTTGCGGCGCTGGTTTTTTAAGTAATGCGCTGGCAAAAGAAGGCTTGAATATTACGGGCGTTGATCTTTCACCTGAAAGTTTAAAAGTCGCTGCAAAGTATGATGTGACAAAAACAGTAAAATACCAGACAGCTGATGCATATCATCTGCCTTTCGCAGATAAAAGCTTTGATGTGCTAACCGCCATGGATTTCTTAGAGCACGTTGAAAATCCAAAAGAAGTCATCAAAGAATTTTCCAGAGTTTTAAAGCCGGGTGGGTTATTTATTTTCCATACGTTTAATAGAAACTTTTTGGCTTATTTAGTTATTATTAAGTCCGTAGAATGGCTGGTAAAAAACACTCCTAAAAATATGCACGTTATAAATTTATTTATTACCCCAGAAGAACTTTCTGATTACTGTTTGAATGCAGAAATGGAAACAAAAGACATGATTGGCATCAGACCTGTTTTTTCAAGTATTCCTTTAGCTAGTCTATTCAGTGGCGTCGTGCCCAAATCATTAAAGTTCAAATTAACCAAAAGTCTTTTGCTGTCATATATGGGCATGGCAATTAAGAAATTATAGGAATAGACAAATCATGAACATATTTGGCTTAGACATGCTTCTGGCACCAATGAAAACGGACACTTTTTTAGCAGAGCACTGGCCCAAAAAACCACTGTTCATTTCAGCAAACGCAGAAAAATTAAATTCGGTTTTGGAAATACCTCAATTGCAAAATCTTGAGTCAGTCGTTGCTGCACGCACACAAAAAGTTCGTGCTTGTTTGCCAGATTTTGATGATGAAGTCAGTTCGATTCATCTAGACGCAAAGGATGCGCTTAAAGCTTATAACAATAACATGACGTTGGTTTTTGATTCTATGCACTTGCAAGATAAAACCATCGCTAATTCATTAGAGAAAATTAGATCTGAATTGGGTTTAGTCACTGGTGGTCCGGAAAATAATTTATGTAAAGCCCGTTCAATTGTTTATGCCACACCTGCGGGCTGTGGAACTAGACTTCATTTCGATGCAAACGTTAATTTTATTATTCAGCTACACGGTTCAAAGCGTTGGATATTGGCACCCAATGCATCCGTAGAAAATCCGACAGAGCGTTTCACGGCGGGTTCTTTTGAAATGTCCGCAGCACTAGAACTGCAGTGTCATGCTCCGCTTTTGGATGAAGTACCTGAAGACAGCTTAGAATATTTAATGACTCCGGGTTGTGTGCTATTTGTACCGCGCGGCTACTGGCATGAAACCACCACAGATGAAGATTCAATGTCGCTAAACTTCACTTTCAGTCAACCCACTTGGGCGGACGTATTTACGAAATCATTGCAAGAGCATTTATTAGAATCTGCTTCTTGGCGTGAACTTGCAGATGGTTTAGAAAGTACGAATACCTCTAGGCAAACAATCGCAAAATCGAAATTCGAAGAATTGGTGAAAAGTATTTCAAGCGAACTTTCGCAGATTTCTGGCGAGCAGTTGTTGGAAAAAGGCAAATTTTTAAGCAACCAGAATTGACGAATACACAACGTGAAAAAGAGTGGTGAGTGGTGCTGTTGCAACTTTGGACATTTCAGCTTTTAAAGGTCAAATACAAAGATTTAACTTTAGCCCTTCGTAGAAAGGTCCGATAACGGTTTATGAAACTGTTAAGCCTTGTGATGACAAAAAAAGGTATGTCACTTATTGAAGTAATTATTGCCGCAGGAGTCGGCGCCATTCTTTTGTTTGCTATGATATCAATGCAAGTCAATCAATCTAAGGAAAACCGATTTCTCGGAGTACAATTGGCTTCACTGGTTAGTTCTGATCGCCAGCCCGTTTCATTTTAAGACAACTTTTTTATATTCAGCAAAATGAAAATAAAGCCGATAAGTTTACTATGAAAATCGGTTTAATCTGTACGTCTTTTCTTATTCTTTTTTCATGCAAAAATGCAACTGTCGATTTGGAATCTATTTCTATTTCAAGCAATGCTGCACTTATCAAGCTTTCTGATGGCAAGCAGATTTCGCAAATTCAAAATCCAAATTTTATGTTGGCCTATTACTACGAAGACAGAATGGTGGGTAACCTTGCCATTTACGATTCCAGTAACTGTGATGAAACTATGAGGCTAGGAGAAATTCCAAATCAAATTGGCAGCAGTTTGACCAGTAGTTTGCAGCTAATTGAAGGCAGCCATGATTTTTATTACAAGCCAGTCTCAGGAAGCGCCGAATTGAATTTGACAGCGTTGTGCAGCCCGACGGGTTTAAATTATGTCGTCGATCGAACTCCACCAAATTCATTAGCACTAACTTTAGTTACTGCTTACTTAACGGCTGATCGAAATATCGGCTTAACTGTAAGCGGTTGTGAAAACACTATGATCGGAGCTTCAAGTTTAATATTTAAAGAACAGGTATCACCGTCTCCACCAATAGCACCGACCCCCTCAGATTTAGGGTGGCAAGACTGCCAGCAATCCCAGGTGTTTACAATTTCATCCGCGTTGGGTTCAAAAAGTATTTACGCTTTTGCAAAAGACGCGGCCGGTAACGTCAGCCCAGCCAGCATGGGGGTATCGGTCACTCTGACGACACCACCGATTCTTTCAGCACCGGCAAGCCCATTGATCGCTACTATCAATAATACGATTTTAACAGTCAGTCTTAGTGCTCCGGGTAGTGGTGTAATTTCGAGTTGTAGTTCAATTCCAAATTTGCCAGCAGGTCTTGCGATAAATACTTCATCGTGTGAGATTTCAGGAACGCCCACGGTAGTTTCAGCAAGCAGTTTATATCGCATCACCGCAACTGGGGCTGGGTCATCATCAACAGATATATTTATCGAAGTGAAGTCGTTACCCAGAGCATTTATTAACTTTAATAGTTTTGCGGGACCTGGGATAACCACTATCGATCACACTGGCGGTCAGCCCCACATTACGTATATGAAAGCTAACGTTAGTGGCGATTACATCGATGGATACAAATATTTTATTGATAATTCAAATATTGGATGCGGGACGGGTACATACACTCTCGTAAACGATATATTACAGCCGATGGAAGTTGATTTATTTACGAATAATGAGGTTCAAAAGCGAATTTGTATCAAAGCTCGGCGCCCTGGGAATATTTGGCAGCCAGTTGCTACCCTAGTAACGTGGATGCCAGGGCCAATTTTGCAAAAGCTAGTGGACGACTTTATAGATCCAACAAAACGTATTATAACGAAGTACGACCAAGATATAAACGCAGATTCAATTTCGCGAACGTTTCTGGTTGGTGGTAGCATCCCAAGAACAATCACGTGTAATGATGTTTTTAATTGTTCGATTGACAAAAATGGAGATGGATCTTGGCAGGCCGCGCAAGTGAACCTTTTGCCAACTGATAAAGTTCGCTTCAAAATAGTCGGTATCGCCAATCCTGCGACAGAGGTGAGCGTAATCTTTAACGTGAGTGATGTTATGGGATCTTACACATTTAAAATTCGTACGGCTGCAGCTGCCTGCAGCACTGGAACAGTAAAAAAAGTTTTCTTAACTAGAGCACTTTATGACGGCAATTTATCTGGTATTTCCGGAGCAGATAACCTTTGTGCTATAGAAGCAAATGCTTTGAATATTGTAACAACGACAAGTTGGAAAGCGATGATCCAGAGAGGCATGTCTGATGGCTTAACTTCAATCGGAACTTACAGTGTTACATATTGTGATGCACCCACGAATAGACCAATTCTTTCGGGCTTGAGCGGAACTTCATACAATTTTGAAAATTCATTCACAAAATTTATAAACGGTGTGGGCGTCAATGGTGGTAACGATACCGAATGGCAATACATCCCAAACGCTCCCAGATATTTGTCTGCAACGGAGTTTTGGTATGGGAGTAGCAGCTGTAACTGCGGCAACTGGATGTCGAACGCAGATATCAACACATGTGGGACCTTTGGGCGCTTAACCCATGAGTCCTCAGCAAATAATCCATTTATACATTTACCGGGCAACGCAGGTGCTCCTATAACTGTAAATTCCTGCAGTCAGCCCCGGCATTTAGTCTGCTACGAGCTGTAAACATAACCTTCGTCCAGTCTGTGTAAAGAAAATCGTCAGTTTACCGATAAACCTTGAAGGAGAACTCAAGGTTGAATTCGAATATCAAACGAATCGCTATTTCATTTTTTATTTCTTTGGTTGGACTTGGTTCAACTTATTATTATTTTTTGAAATATTATCCGACTTTAAAATTTCATATTGATGAGCAGCCAGTGGCTAAAGTTGAAAACCTTGAAAATATATCAAGAAAAAAATTGTCGAAGCATCGAACTTGGCAGGTTATTGAATTCGGCGATTCACTTTATTCTGGCGAAACTATTAAGACATCGTCTGATTCTGATTTGGTTATTCGTTTTCTAGATTCAAACGCAGTTTTGAATCTGGAAGCAGACTCTTTGATCACGATTAAAAAAACAAATAATGAAATTTCTTTAAATTTAATGGAAGGCCACCTTTTTGTTGATTCTTTGGAAAATAAGTCAGCAACGAACATAAGCCTTGAATCAAAAGACGGGCAGATTAACCTTACAAAAGCGTCCGTGTCGTTGTCGAAAAATAAAGATTCTGGTTTGAATGTGAATGTCATCAGCGGTAAAGCTTCTGTCTTGATGAAGAATGGTGAAACCAAAAATATTGTAAACCAGGACAAAGAATTTATTATTTTAGAGCCAAAAAATTCAAGTGTGCTTGAATCTACAAAGCCAGAGATAAAATTAAGTTGGCTGGGTGATTCAAAGTTGACCGCGGAAAACTACACTTTTAAAGTTGGAACGAAACGAAGTGATCTGGTTGAAGTTAAACCGCTTCGTTTCAGCAGCAGCGAGGTTTTATTACCTGCTAAATTCGGTAAAAATTTTATTCAAGTCGAAATCAAAAAAACAGATTTAGCAAAAGTGAAAATAGCTTGGGTTCGCTTGGAATTAAGGCCTGTTATCGAGCCCATTTTAAAAACAGAAGCTATGGTTGTTCCAGAAAAATCGTTAGAAAAACCAAAGCCAGAATTGCAATGGCAGTTAGACCGTGAAGAGACACAGTCTTATATTAAAAATCCAGAAATAGATCTAAAGTGGAATTTAAGCAATAAGGAACTTGTTAAGAATTTAGTGATTAGTCTGTCAGAGAATGACACTGTTGTGTTTACAGAAACGGTTTCATCAGAACTTACGTCTTTTAAGGCAAAGTTGCAAAAACCTGGTCGTTATGTGGCTTCAGTTGAAGCCGTTGATGACCTTCAAAAAAGCTTAACAAAAACGAAATCCAAATTAGTAATTTCAGAAGAATTAGCACACTTGCCACCTGTGATTTGGAATGACAAAGCTATTTCAGAAAAAGCGAATCTCAGTGGATCTTTTCAGACTCAGTGGATTGTGCTGAAGGGAGCCAACAACTACAAGCTGTTACTTAAGAATTCAGAAGGTAAAATAGTAAAAGAATGGGTGCAGAAGAAAAACTTTGTTAAAATAGATGGGCTTCTGCCAGGGCTTTACACGCTGCAACTTGCTGGTATTGATCAGTTCGAGCGCATCAGCCCCAACTTAAGTTTGAAGAAAATTGAAGTTGATAACAACAGTGAAATCATGGCACCAAAGCTAAAAAAAATGAGGTTCAAATGAAGAACCTGATTTTCATATTTGTGCTTATTTGCTTTAGCCAAATGTCATTTGCGGGCACGCGGACGGTTGAATTTGAATTCGATGAAGTCATCGATGCCACAAGGTATGATTTTGAATTCCGTGAATTCGGAAAGTCAGAACTGATTAAAAACTTAAGCCAAAAAGAATCTAAAGTTGAATTAACTTTGCCGTTTAATTATTACGAATACCGCCAACGCACATTGGATAAGCGTAAAGTTCCGGGACCGTGGAGTGCTTGGGAAAAATTTGCGGTTGCTGTGCCCGACATTCAAATAACCAGTCCTGGTTTAAATACTAAAATCAATAGCCGCGAAACGGACCAAGCAACAGTGCAAGTTGCGTGGACGGGGGCTGCTGGCGTTAAAAATTTTGAAGTCAAAGTCATAGATCTGAAAACCAAAAAAGAGATGGCATTTTTAAAAACTGAAAAATCAAAAGTTGAATTCCAGTTGCCTGTTGCAGCTACTTATGAAGTCACAGTGAAAACAGCTTTGTCGGATACGACTATAGATGAACTAAACACGTCTTCAAAATCACAATTTTCAATTATTGCAGCTGCATTAGAAAAGCCTGAAATCAAATCTTTGGAAAGTCCTTACGCGCGCTTTATAACCTGGGAAAAAGATAAGCTGGCTGAATCATACAATGTAAAAGTTGAAAGCTATTCACAGAAGCTAAGAAAATGGGAAACTCTTTTCACGGCTACAGATGTGAAAGAAAACCAAGTTAAATTTGATCCAAAATGGGGTGGCGGAAAATATATATTAAAAGTTTCTGCAGAAGCTAATCTTAGAAAAAGCAGTCCGGTGCAAACTGAGAAGTTTCAGTTAGCCAGTGTGCGAACTCCAGCGGCCGAGTATGAATCTTTAGTGACTAAAGCCATTGACCGTGTTGATGGGCTATTCACGCAAGTCAGTTGGTTAGTAACGCAGTTTGAATTAAGCTCTTACGTGTTTGAATCTAATTCCAAAGCCAACGCTAAACCTTTGGGTGGAACATTCCGTGCAGGTCTTGGGTACTTTGAGTCAGCCCAGCCCTGGGGAATCAGTGGATTTATAAACACCAGTCGTTTGATTCTAAATGGTCAAGATAAAGATTTTGCAAACACAGAAATAAATGCGCTTTATCGTCATAAATTTACTTACCGTGATGAATTAAGACTTTCTGCGGGAGTCAGCCAAAAACAGGTGCCGGTCTTGATTGGTGATAATCAGTTACAGAATTTTATTTTTTTTAATGGAAATGTGTCTGGGCCCAAATTAGGTTTTGAGTACTGGTATTCATTAGGGCCAAAATTTGGAGTGCAGCTTAACTATAACCAGAATTTTTACGATCTAACACCAAATGGTTCTGCGCCGAACGGGAACATGCTGAAGTTACCGAAATCTTTTCAAGCGGGTGTTCTTATGAGTTATCAGTTCACTTCGAAAATAACGGGTTTAGCAGGAATAACTCACCAAGAAGAAAATTATGAATATGAAGCACGTGCTCAGGGTTTTCCACGTCCTGTCAGTGCAGGTTCTATGAATCAGGGTTCGCTGAAAGCAGACTACATTGGCCTTATGGTCGAGATCGGATTATAAAATGAAATTACGAATACCCATCTGGATTAAACTTTTCTTAATGACCGTTGTCATTCTGTTGTCAGCGATGATTCCAACGGCCTACACCAATTATTCCCGCATCAAAACGGAAAGCGTGGACCGTGAATGGCAAATTATCAGTTACCAAGCTGAATCTAGAGCCGGAGAAACTTCATTGGTACTTTCTCATTTGATTGAAAAATCCAAATTTATTGCAGCTCAACTTTTAAATTTTCAAGTAAAGAATGAAAAACCAAGTGACAAGGACTTATTTTCATTTTCATCAGACCCAGATCTTTTGAATATTGAATTGGTTAAAATATCAGACCAAAAAGCCCAGTTGGTCCTAAGACAAACCCAAACTAAAGTTTTCGAAGAAAATAAACTGGACCCTTCTTATTTTACTTACTTGCATGATAAATCTAAATTTCCGATGCAAAAAGTTTTTACTGGTAAAATCATTGTCGAAAACGCTTCTGGCTTTATTGCTGGCCGTGCGGATTCTAATTTTGGTCTTTTTACAATTGGAATTCCTTTTTCTAAAGATGCCATGGGTCAGATTGAAATGATTTTATTGGTCGATGTTCATATAGCTGCGCTACAAAAGCCATTTCTACAGAAGACAGAAAGTTTATCGTATTTATCTGACGAAAAAGGTATTTTGTTGGCCCATCCAGAAACAGATTTAGTTTTTAAGAAAAAAACAGTCGTTGCTGAGGCTTTAATTAATCATGCAGTGCTAAATGCAAAAACAAATCAATTTCAGAAAAAGTTCACTGACCCTTCTGACAGCCAAGAAAAAATTGGTATTTATGCTCGCACAGCCTACGGGCCTATCGTCGTATTTCAAACTCCGCTGAGTGAAGTTTTGGCTCCGGCTGAGGCCGTTAAACGGGAATTTATAAAGAACCTATCGTATGCTTTTTTTGCATCGATCGTACTGATATCGTTATTTTCTTTGTCTTTAACAAAACCAATAGAAAAGCTAGCAGGTTTGATCAAGCTGGTTTCAAAAGGACAATTTGATTTAGAGGCAAAAAAATTAGTAAATTCGAATGACGAAGTCGGCGATTTAGCGACTGCATTTGATCAGATGACGGCAGGTCTTAAAGAACGTGATAAAGTGAAAAGCCTATTTAGTAAATTTCACGGTTCATCTGTGGCAAATAATTTGATGAATTCTGAGCTGGTTCTAGGTGGTCAGTCAAAGCAAGTGATTGTTTTCTTTAGTGATATACGTGGTTTTACGGCGTACTCAGAGCATCGTAAAGCACAAGAAGTTGTAGATATGTTGAATGAGTACTTTGCTGTCATGGTGGATATCATCAACCGAAACGGTGGCGTGGTTGATAAATTTATCGGTGATGCAATCATGGCTGTTTGGGGTGCTCCGGAGTCGTCAGCTGATGATGCTAAGAATGCAGTAAAGGCTTGTTTGCAAATGCGTATGGCCTTAGCCGAACTGAATGAACTTCGTTTAAGTCGTGACCAAGATCCGATTCATATTGGAATGGGTCTGCATGCAGGTGAAGCCATATCGGGCACGATTGGTTCGAATGAACGGATGGAGTACACGGTCATAGGTAATACTGTGAATACGGCCTCTAGAGTTGAGGCCTCAACAAAATTATTCGGAGCTGATTTATTGATAACAGAACAAGTTTTAGAAAAATTAAATAACTCATTCACCGCAAGCCTTGCCGGTTCCGCAGAAGTGAAAGGGCGATCCGAGCCTATCAATATGTATAAGGTTAGTGGCTATCTATCCAGCACTGGTGACCACATTGAAGTGGCAACGCCATATTCTGATTACCAAGCAGAAAATTCAGATAAAATAAAGAAGGCTTCTTAAACCTATTACCTGTGCAGGCTTGTTCTTGGTGTCCAACCTTTAACCAGCAGTCTGCAGTTTTTGCTAAAGTCAGCATTTGGTATTAATTCATTCGAAAATTTTTGTCTAATGTCGTATCTTTCGCAAATGAAATCAATTTGGTTACTTTATGTTCTATTTCCGATCGCTGGATTCTGTAATCCACTAACTGACGTTGAAGGCCAAGACCTAATTCAAAAGAAAATAATTTGGGTGTGGCAGCATCGGACTCAGATTTTTCAATCGTGCTTAACTGAAGTAAAAATCTGCGGCAAAGCCGACGAGCTTAGTCCTGAAATGCTGAAAATTTCTGACATTTTGAAAAAAAACATAAGCACACGATTACTTTTCGTCAGCGAAGCAAAAAGGCCTGATTTATTTAAATCTGATGCCGGAGAGACTCACCGGGTTGCGGTGACCGGGAACACGGCTGGCAGTGATGTTTTTTTAAATGTTGATCGTATAAAAACCTTGAGTTTTGAACAAATCGTGGGAATTCTTTTTCACGAGCTTTCGCATCACACCGGACTAGCGGACGATACCTTAAGAAAACCAGATCAAATTGGTGCCCGGGTTGCAAAGCACTTTATGCAACAGTTAAAATTGTCTTACCACAATCAGCAAGAGGCCCCACAATTATTTGCGGGAGCTTTTCAGACTTTTCTACCTGAGACCGTCGACGGAAGAAACAATTTCAGCAATTTTGGCTTTGTCAGCGATGGAGTTTCTTTTTTTAACATTAATTTTATGTTGTTTGAACTTTCATCGCCGTGCATTCGTGAAGGTGCCTTTCCAGTCGGGCAGCATACAGCGCGGCTAAATTGGAAAACGCTTACAAATTCAAAAATTAATGTAAGCTCTGCAATAGATAATTTTTGTATTTGGATCAATCCAGAAAATCAAGAGCCTAAATTAGACATTGTACCGCGTGGATTTGATATAACTTTTAGCCTGACACCTGATTATTTGATCGTGCGTGAATCTATTACCGGCGGTCTTTCAGACAACCTAATGACTTTTGTTGACCGAGTTGGCACAGTTGAATTTCTAAATGTCAAATTTGACAAAAGTAAATATAACCCGAATGACATGGTTCAAGCAGACATTGAACTAAAAAGTTTCACTGCAATTTCTTTTTCCAATTGTGAGTCAGGTCTATCACACGCAGACTCTCCGAGACAAAAAAATGGCTGGCCTTTTATGGAAAACGTAACATCATGTGAAGTTTTATCTTTAAATGGTAGTCTGATAAAATTAAGATTAAAGTATCAACTCAGTGATTTGCAAAAAACAGGTCAACATTTTTTTCCTTATCTAAAATTAAAGAGCAATGTTAAAAATGAGTTTGCTATTGTCGATCTGTTAAAATTGCAGGTTAAGTTTGAAGTTTCTGAAAATATAATCTCAAACAATCCGATGCAATTAGTGTCGCTTGGCGGATCTAATATCGTTCCGGTGGGAGCTTTAGGAACTTATCCCCTTACAAATTCATTTATGTTTCAGGATCAGTCTACGTGGACGATAGATATTCGTATTCGTTCTAAATATCAGATTACTTTGTGTGCTTTTTATGCTTCGTTTTTCGTAAAGATAAACGGGAAGCTAGCTGAAGCTGAATATGGCGGTGAGCCAAAAGATCTAGAGATGATCAAAAAAATAGAATATTTAAGTGAAGGTGAAAACAAATTAATTCAGCTGACTATTCAAATGCCTGAAGTCTTCTTTAACAACCCACTCTATGGTTTTAATCTAGCCGATTTAATAATCCAAGATGAGGCCAAAAATTTTCTGCCGTTCAAGAAAGAATCGCCTTATCAATATTCATTTCTTTCTAAAACTTTGGTGGATATGCCACAGTAGTTTTTACTGAAAGCCGATATCCATGATATTTATTTTTTTATTCTGAGCATTCAATTTCAAAAGAATGCGTTCTGATGAGTTGGTCGTGTGACATGCGAAGTGCACTTTCAGTCCTATGACGAAAATCAAACCGTCTTTTGCATTTTCTGAAAATCTTAAGCCCAAATACTCGATATTTAGCTTTTTCAATTTCTGATTACATCCCAAGACAGGCTCTAGTTTCTCTGTCAAAGAAAAGGGTTTTGAGTCATCAACCTGTAGAATGAAATCGGTTTGTTCATTATCCCGATTTCTAGCCGCTGTTGTTTGTAAAATATTATTTTCACCAAAAGTAACCGTTTCATGGATAAACTGTGCAGAGAAAATTTCTGCCAATTTAAGACGAAGATTTTTTTGTTGTTCAGGGGAAAGGACTGATGATCCAGATTTTACGAAGACGTCATAAAGCAAGGTAGCTGATTCTGACCAATTCAGTTCGTTACTAAGATCAATATCATAAAAATTGAGATAAAATGTGTGAATCCACCATTGATTGCCAATTATAACAAACGGAACTTTCAAAGGGGTTTGTTGATTTTCAAAAAGTAAAGAAATATTCGTTTTTAAAACAGTGCTAAACTTTAAGATTTCAGTTCGTTCAGCTTCAGTAACTGAACTGCCATCGATGTCGATTAAAGGATTCATGACAGCAGAAAAATTTTCTTTTAGATAAATTAAGTTCTGCTCTGTCAATCCGCCGCCATTACCGACTTCACGCCAGGCAAGGCCTGCTGAGCAAAACAAGTAAACCGATAAATTCAAGAAAAGTACGGCAACATTTTTCATTGAAGTTCCTTTTTTTTAGAAAGTGGAAAAAATTGGACTGAAAGATTGTAAACCCTGTTTTTCGAAGTGCTACTTGCTAGCTCGTGTGCTAAGCCCCGCCTAAATTCTTGAATTTTTTTCTGCACTTTAGGAAAATCACTTTCATCAATAGCCAATGTCACTGATGAAATATCCCGCTCGGACATTGATTGATCTTCAATAGAAGCAGCCGCTTTTTCTAGAACTTGCGAATGGTATTCACGAATTTCACGAGATGGAGTTTTTCCATCAACTACGGTGTTGTCGTGGCAAACAGTCCACTTTTTACTATCACGAGATATTAAATTAAATTTTTCTAAACGATTCAGTGCAGCTTCCGTGGTTTCTAAATCAAGATCCAACTGATCTGCCATCCAGTCCGTGTTTGACTCAAAGTGATCTAAGTTCATTAATTCAAGTAAGGCGTTGTGGTACCAGTCCGATATGATTTTGAATTTTTCTAAATCTAGGTCTGTAAAACCTGTCATGATATGGAACTGCTGCAAATGATTTCTTGCCTGCTGCTTTCTGACAAGGCTGCGGCTGTGTTCTGCTTCTACAGATAAAATAAAAAATTCAGATTCTTGGTCTGAAAGCTTAAGTTTAGGAATCATGTTACTTGCAGACTGTGCTGAAAGCCCACAGCATTTTCGTAATACCTCTGAAAGCTTTGAAGGTGGTACTTCCAGATCTCGGGCATAGGCCCTTAGTGAATAACTGGGATTACGACGGCAGCGCGAACGAAATTCACGTTCGATGTAGTGCCTATATGTTAAATCTTGCTGGTTTACGTCCGTATTCATGAAGCTG
The DNA here is from genome assembly GCA_043747425.1 of Bdellovibrionales bacterium. Classification (GTDB taxonomy): domain Bacteria; phylum Bdellovibrionota; class Bdellovibrionia; order Bdellovibrionales; family Bdellovibrionaceae; genus Pseudobdellovibrio. The sequence goes on along the minus strand of JAYTPC010000170.1, from coordinate 12,628 downwards.
TTGTTACGTAGTTTTTGAAACCTTGCAAGGCTTTAAGTATCACAGTGTTCGGCGAATCAAATACTCACCGAACACCTTGAAATTTCTACCATTTTTTAAGATATGTTTTGATCTCTATTTCACTGCAGCCTTTTAAATTTTGAAACAAGTGTATGATTTTTCCACGAATATTTGCGTATGTCTTAAACTGTGTTTTTATCGAAATCAGTTGAGCCATCGAGTCACTTGATTCTAGTGGAAACCAAAAAACTTGGTGCTTTACCAGCTTTGCATCACATCCACGGGTAGAGGCGCTAATATCTTCGACGATGATCGTTTCATCTTTCTCAGTCGTTATATAGTATTCAATTTTACCTTCGGCTTGATCGATCAAAAATCGCAGTTGATGTTCAAAGACCGAAGTTGCTGTGTCAAAAGTGACTGTAAAAGGGCCAGTTGCTGAATTTGTCTTTTCCGGATCCTTCGCCGGAGGTATCGGAGCCAAGTCATTCGATTTTACCGAGCACGACAGCATCGACACTAGCAAAGCTAGATTAAGAGCCACAAATTTCAATTCTTGTTTAAAGTTTTTCATTTAAAGTTTCCTTTTAAAAGAAAATTTAATGCAATGACATAAATAGTTTCAATATAAAAAATACCAAAGTGTTCGCTGAGAAACGGTGAATGCTATTTGAGACTTCGAATTACATCGCGATCTGCACGCCAATTTCCATCACGCGATCTTTTGGTAACTGAAAATAATCAGCGGCAGAAAGTTCGTTTTTAGCGAGCATAGAAAAGATTTTCTCTCGCCAGATAGCCATGCCCGGATGGTTGGTAGCAAAAATATTTTCTTTGCCGATGATAAAAGTCGCCTTTTTCAAATCTAAAGAAAAATCACCTAACTGAATATTTTCGATGTCTCGGGGAATATCTGGCTGTTCTAAGTATCCATAGCGTGCAGTAATGCGAAAATTTTGATCGCTGATATTTTCAACTTTGATGCGATTTTCAATACTTACTTTCGCAATTTCCTCGGTTATGACACTTAAGAAAATAAGCTTTTTGTGAACTGTTTTAAAGTGCTCAAAAGTATGAATCAAAGCGTATGGGGTTTCTGTCAAATTTCGATTTAAGTAAATCGCCGTACCATCAACCTGGTGAGCATTGCTATTCTTGGTCGAATTCAAGAAATCAACCAGCGGTACAATTTTTTGTTGTAGCTGTTGGTTTAATAATTTTCTTCCAGTGTTCCAGGTCGTCATGAAAATGAATCCAATAATACCGACTAACAACGGAAACCATCCTCCTTGAATTATTTTCAGTAAATTAGCTCCCCAAAAAGCCATGTCGATAATCAGAAAAAATAAACATAAGCCGCCGGCGGTTAGGCGACTCCAGTGCCATTTTTCTCTGGCGTACACATAAAAAAGTATTGTAGTTATAACCATTGTTGTTGTGACAGCCAGGCCATAAGCAGCAGCCAAGTTGCTGGACGATTTAAAGGTAATAACTAAAGCAATGCAGCCAACCATTAAAAGTTGGTTCATTCTTTTGATGTAGATCTGTCCATATTCTTTCGCGGAAGTATGAGAGATATGAAGGCGCGGTAAATAGCTGTGCTGAACTGCTTGCATTGTGATCGAGAAAACTCCGGTAATTAAAGCTTGGGATGCTATCGTTGTCGCAATCGTTGCTAAAATAATTAGTGGATACAACGCCCATTGGGGTGCCATCAAGAAAAATGGATTACCGATGGCTTCAGGATTTCGAAGCAGCAGTGCCCCTTGGCCAAAGTAATTAAGAACCAACGCGGGAAGCACAACAAAAAACCAAGCTTGCTGAATAGGCTTTCGACCAAAATGTCCTAGGTCTGAATACAAGGCCTCTCCGCCCGTTACAACTAGGAACACAGAACCAAGTACCACAAAACCATGCCACGTGTTGTTTAAGAAAAAGGAATAAATATAAACGGGGTTTACAGCATTTAATATTTCTGGAGTTTGAATGACATTATGAATTCCAAGGATAGCCAAGACGATGAACCAAGTTAAAGTTACGGGCCCAAATATTTTTCCAACAGTGCCGGTGCCTTTACTTTGAATCGAAAAAAGCCCAACAAGTATTGCTAGCGTGATCGGAATTATATACGGGTTAAAAACCGGGGTAATTAAGCTAAGTCCTTCGACCGCACTTAAAATAGAAATCGCTGGCGTGATCATGCCATCACCGTACAAAAGGGCAGTGCCGAACAAACCAATCAGGATTAAAAAACCTTTCGAGCGCGGAATCGGATTTCTAGAATCTGGCTGTGGAGTTACCAATGAAGTCAGAGCTAAAATTCCGCCCTCGCCGCGGTTGTCTGCTCTTAGAATAAAAATTAAATACTTTAAAGTAATCACGATCATCAAGGACCAAAAAATCAACGACAGCAAACCATAAATGTTTTCTGGTTGTGCCAGCATGTGGTGACCCGGATGAAATACTTCTTTCAATGCATACAACGGACTTGTTCCGATATCTCCGTAAACAACCCCAAGGGCAGCTAGTGCCAGAAAATATTTATAACCAGTTGAATGCGATTCTGCGACGTTGTGAGTAGTTTGATTCATGAAATGACGGTAACAGACTGACTACAGTTTTGACAACTCTGTAAAACAGAGCCTGAGACCCTTGTTTAATTTTGTTTTGATTTAGATAAATTTGATTTTCGGCTACAGTGCGATCTAGCGAGGTATTAAATGATCAAAAACTATTCCGTAAACATGTTAGCTAATTTAAAGACAGCAGCTAAATTAAGTGCTGCAGTGATTTCTATCACATTGTCTGCTTGTAGTCCCTCTGATTCAAACAAGGCAATCAACACGGGTGATACCGATTACGAGGCCACTTACGGAGTGCTTTCAGATAAACAAGCCGTAAACGATGCTGTGGTGTATGTATCAAGTCCGCGTTTAAATATTCGAAGTCATCCCAACACAGACGCAGAATCTGTCGTAGGCACCGTGGCAAGGAATGATATGCTTCGCATCGTCGATAACCGCGCTGTTGGTGATCAAAAATTTATCGCCGTTCGCATCGTCAAGTCTCAGTCGCCGTTAGATAAGAATACGACATATTATACTTCAAAGAATTTTCTTAATTCATCTGCAGTTGTCGTGGCAAAAGAAAATTTAGAAGCGCAAAAGATTTTTGTCGTTACAAACGTTGCTACTGAAAAAGTAAGAGTTTACAAACGCTGTGAAGCCACTGAAAACTGCGTGAATAAATTGATTTTCGAACAAGACGTTGTTGTTGGTGAAGATGACGACGGAACAAAAACAGACTTGGGCCATTATCGCGTCAGCAACTGGGAAAAGTTTTATGAAACTCCCGGGGTGTATCCAGCATGGTACAAAGAAGGTTATCCAGAAGTTCCACGACCAAATTCATCGATGTCATCTTGGTTTGATAAAGAATTCATGCCAGGCCAGCAAGGCCAGATGCGTGGCGCTTTTGGTTGGTATACAGTTAAAGTAGGGCCTAATCCAAATGGTCAGTGGATGCATGGAACGGCCGGTTGGGGAAAAGACAAACAGAATTTTATTCTGTTCAAGAACTCGTTCGCCGGAGCAATTACAAATATTTTTAAAGCGATTCGCAGTCACGGTTGCACCCGTATTGATAACGAAAGTATTGCGTTTCTTAGAAATATAGTTCCAGTCGGAGCAACCTATATAAAGATCTACGCGAAAGAAGCTTACAGAAATGAAAAAATCGGCGTCAGCACAAAGTCCGGTGCTTGGTCTTACATCATGACGAAAAAGCAAGGCGAAGTAGCTGACCGAAACAGTGTATTGCAAAACGGAACTTCTGAATCAGCATGGATCGAACAAGGCACGCTTTCCTATTTGCAGACGGCGACAGCAGTAGCTGAAAATTCAAGAGGTTCGGATGTTTACAATATCGGTAGCTCTTCATTTAGCGGTCATTTTATCGTCGATGAAGGCACGGTGATCAATTACCAACATCCGCAACAACTGCATGTAGGTGGGTACACGGATCGACAATTACCTAATTTCATGTTGACAAATAACGACCAAATTTTTGTGCCAAATCCGGTTCAGCAGAATAACGGTACAGGTCAAGGTGGCAAAGGTTTAGTTTCTGGTAACTAACCCCAGATTTTTTTCAGGAGATATTTGAAGTGATCGCAATTTTATTTTTATTAGTATCAAGTGTTCAAGCAGATTCCAGAATCGCATTCGACGAAGTTCGACCGATTCTGGAAAATCGCTGCATGAACTGTCATGGGCACTCAAGTACGGGTGCCATTTTTATTGACTGGACAGATTACCAAGTTTCCTTTGAAAAACGTGAAGAGCTTTATCTACGAGTGGTTGAGTTAAAAAACATGCCGATGTACACAAAAATGCCTACCCTCGAGAGAGAACTGATCGGGCGCTGGGTCGAACAGGGTGCAAGACAGTGAGATATGAAGCTCGCTAAGTCCATTTTCACTTTGTTTTCATTAAAACCCGTATACCAATTAAGCATTCCCTTCTGAAGATGGTTATGACAGAAACTCAAGAGCATTAGCCACCAAATTTTTAAGGGGTAATTATGTTAAAATACGTTATAGCTTTGTCTTTGTGCTCTAGTTTAGCCTTTTCTGCTGACCCAGAAACTATCGTCTTCTCGTTTCAAAAACAGAAAAACCCAGATGAGCTGCAATCGGCAACTCAGACTGTGTCTGAATACTTATCTAAAAAAATTGGCAAAAAAGTAGAAGTCATCGTACCCACTTCTTACGGAGCCACGGTTCAGGGGTTAATTTCCAACAAAGTTCATATAGCCTATATGGATTCTTTACCATTTATTTTGGCTTCCGCTGAAACAGAACTTGAAATCATCGCGGTTGAAAAACGCAAAGGTCGCACTGATTACGATTCTTTAATAGTCGTCGCTAAAGAAAGTCCAATCCAAACTTTAAGTGATTTAAAAGGTAAAAAAATTGCCTTTTCATCACAGACTTCAACTTCGGGTTATTTGTTTCCGCTGTCACAGTTGTTTGAGCGTAACCAGATCAAGAAACAAGAGGAACTGAACCAATACTTTTCCCAAGTCACTTATGCCGGCGGCTATGATAAGGCACTGTTAGCGGTTGCAAACGGCCAATCTGATGCAGCGGCTTTCAGTGATTATGCTTTTGAAGGTCCGAAAGCAGATCTTTACGGGACACCTGAAATTCGTAAAAAAGTACGCGTCTTAGACCGAATTTCTGGTGTTCCCACGCATTTAATTACCGCTTCAAAAAAACTGTCACCAGCTTTGATTCGAAAGATACAAACAGCACTGTTTGAATTAGCGAAAGACAAACCAGAACTGCTATCTAGCGTTTACGGAGCTGCTGAATTATCTAAGCCAAACACGATGCACGTTGATAAAACCAGAGCTGCACTTGCAAAAACTGGTTTAGAAGTAAAAACATTCGTAAAGTAATATCTTAAATAAAAAAATTGAAAATATTTTCGGCTTCAAAATTAAAGTACAAATACTCTGGAACTCAAAAGACGACTTTTGAGTTCTTTGATTTTTATTTATTGAAAAATGAAACTGTTTTACTTAAAGGCTCTTCCGGTTCTGGAAAAACAACACTTCTTCGATTAATTGAAAAATCACTACGGCGAAAAGACAGCGATGTTCAGCAAGACAGTTCGGCAGTGCTGATCTATCAAGATTTACGCTTGGTCTCTGAAAGATCAGTGCTTGATAACGTGTTATCCGGTGCGTTTAAAGAATTACCTTCTTATTCCATAAATTTCACAGAGGTTCAAAAAGAAAAAGCCAGATATCTGCTAAAAAAAGTTCAGTTGCTAGTTCATCAGAACAAATTGGTATCTGAATTGTCAGGTGGCCAAAAACAGCGGGTAGCCATCACCAGAGCCTTAATGAGTTCTCCAGAAATCTTATTGGCCGATGAGTGTTTCAGCCAACTGGATAAAGAGACAGCGACTGAGATTTTTTATTTAATAAAAAGTCTGCAAAATGAATTCAGATTCACTGTACTGATCAGTCAGCACAATTCCGTGATTGATGATTCCTTATTTGACCGAAGAATCGATGTCTTGTCGGAATCAATTAAAGTAGAAACTGTGCCAGCGAAAAAAATAAGCTTTTCAGTTTTCTGGATAAGTGTGTTTGCTTTTGTGCTTGCTGCGATTCTAACTTTAGATTATTCGGGGTTTAATTCTGAGCAATCGGTACAAAACTCAATCGAAATTTTGAAGCGTTTTTTCGAAGTTAATACCACAGTGCTTGAGCAGTTTAATTGGTCCAGTGTGCTAAGCTCATTTTTTGTTACAATAAAAATGGCTCTGCTGGGAAGCTTTTTTGGACTGGTAATTGCTTTACCACTTTCAGTATTGGCTGCTAAAAATATTTCACCACCAAAACTAAATAAAACGGTACGGTTTTTTTTGATGATCATCAGATCAATACCATCCTTGGTGTGGGCTTTAATTTTCGTAGCTGCTTTTGGTATTGGTACGGCTTCGGGTGTGGTTGCACTGACATTTTATTCTGTCGGCTATCTGGGAAAGTTAATTTATGAATCCCTTGAAGATCTAGAACAAAAATCTTTTTCGTCGTTAAGGCTTTTAGGGGCCTCTAGGCTGCAAGCATTTATGCTAAGCCTTCTACCTAAAAGTAGGCCCATGCTGTTGGCCCACTTTATTTTTATGTTCGAATACAATATACGCGCAGCCAGTATACTAGGCCTAGTTGGTGCAGGTGGCATAGGTCAAGAGCTGATGTACAACCTAGAGTGGCGACGCTTTCCTCAAGCCGGAATAATCCTGTTGATCATGGTTGGAATTATTTTCCTAGCTGACACTTTATCTTCGACGTTAAGAAAACATTTTTTACTAGAGCGGGGAAGTTGAGTAAGTAAAAAAAACTAAAGTGACTCCTTCAATGCCTTGATCACCAGTTTTTCAGCAGGGTTTCTGCCAAACTCAGGGCGGTAGATCAAGCTGATCTCATCTTTATAAGTTGGCAGGTCCGATAGCATTTTTAATTTTTGTGACACCAGCTGCACAGCTTTTGTTGGGATAATTCCGTAACCGATACCTTCTTGGGTCAATCTGCAAATCAACTCTAAGCTGTCTGTAGTAATCATTCTGTCTGGTTTATTTTTCCATTTTCGTAGGATAGATTGAGTTTGAAATAAATCTTGATGACAAATAATCGTATCCTGCTCGGTTTTAGTATTAACAGCAGTCCAAACTCCAACGATGTCTGTTGAAATTTTTTGAATGACAAGATCAGGCACTTCGACAGCATTCACCACAATTCCAATATCAATTCGACCTTTCTGAATTTCTGCCTGAATACTTCTAGAAAGATTGTGGACGATCTCAATCTTAACATCGCTGGCAAAATCTTTAATATATTTTAGCGAATGCGGCAGGGTATATTGTGCAACTGTAGCATGGCACCCAATGGTAATTGTTTGACCGGAAAAAACCTGATCAGTTGCGGGAATTATATCCAAATCAGTAAAAGCATTCATCAAAGTTTGCGCTTTTATTAAAAACACTTTTCCACTAGGTGTTAGTTGAATTCCCGATCTGGATCTGTAAAAAACGATTTCGCCAAGATCTTCTTCCAGGCGCTTCAGACTTTCAGACAAAGCAGGTTGACTGATTTCAAGCTTTTGCGCGGCTTGAACGATCGTGGTGCACTTGGTTGTGCTTACAAAATTTCTAATATCACTGATTCTGTATTTCATAAGTGTTTACCTATTTAAAGTATATAAAACATCATATTTTACATATACCTACATGTCAATTAGGTTATCCGTAATTCGCCAAGCGAAAGCAATAACACTCAAGGAGAAAACAGGATGAACAGAAGATCATTATTAAAAAATTCGGCCGCTGCCTTTTCCGGCGTGCTGCTAGCATCAAAAGTCTTACAAGCAAAAACTCCGGCTCAGCCCGAAGGACCATTTTATCCAGTAGTCGATCAAATCGACAAAGATGCGGATCTGATTCGGGTGGATGGAAAAAGCCAAATCGCTGCGGGTAAGATTGTAATTGTCTCGGGGCGGGTGATTGATCAAAACAATCAACCCGTGACAAACGCGCGTGTCGAAATCTGGCAGGCCTGTGATTCAGGCAAATACGATCACCCCGCCGATCCCAATACAGCGCCGCTGGATCCAAATTTTCAGTACTGGGGAATTGCACAAACCAATAACCTTGGTGAGTACAAATTCAGAACAATCATTCCAGGCACCTACCCAGCCGGAAGCGGCTGGGTAAGGCCGCCACACATTCATTTTAAGATATCGGCACTTGGATACATAGAATTGATCACACAGATGTACTTTGCTGGTGAGACACTGAATGACAACGATTTGATTTTTAAGCGATTAAGTAAATCAGATCAAAACAAAGTGGTTGTGAATTTTATTGCTCAGGAAAATGAAAAACACCCTATCGGAATTTTTAACATTGAAATCGAAAAAATATAGACTTTTGCACCTGGTACAAAGTACTGGTTTTTGAAGGGATGAAATTCTTGTTGTCCGAGTCTTATATCTGGCACTTTAGCTGATGAAGGTTTCAGAATGAGACAAATTTTTCTTCCTGCTGTTTCCAGACAGTTCTGCAGTTTCAAAATAGAACACACTATTAAGTTTTAGCGATTTTTTGTCGATAACTCATACGATAATAAGGTGTTGTTAAATAAATTAAACCGCGGGACGTATATGCAGGCATTCAGTTTATTAAAAGGTTTTTTTCTAATAGCTTTGCTTTTTTTGTTTTCGTGTAAAGGAGCCGATTCGGGTTTTGCGCCAAGCGCAGAAAGTGCTGCCCCGGTCGTCATTACTGCAGTGGTTATTTCTCCGGCTAGTATAACGGTTGCAGTTTCGAATGCGCAATTGTTTACAGCCTCGGGCGGTGTAGCTCCATACAGTTATTCCATTTTTACCGGCAGTGGTTCTGTTTCTCTGACAACGGGAGTTTTTACGGCTCCGGGAGCTGCGGGGTTAACCACCGTGCGTGTCACTGATGCTTCCGGCCAAACTTCAGATGCAATCATCACCGTTAATCCTGCTTTACAGATTTCCCCGGCAACTCAAAGTATCACTGTTAATAACACACAAACTTTTTCTGCTTCTGGCGGAGTTTCACCAATTACTTTTTCGAAACTAAGTGGAGTGGGAACAATAGATCCATCCAGCGGACTTTACACGGCGTCTTCAACACCGGGCAGTGCGGTTGTTCGAGCCACTGATTCTCGTGGAAATGCTTCAGATGCGACCGTAAATGTTTTTGCTTCGCTGGGAATTACACCATCGGCGATAACACTGGCGGTTAATAACACAACCACATTTAGTGCAGGTGGTGGCGCTGGTCCTTACACCTATTCTATTTTTTCTGGGACAGGGGCCGTCAACGCCTCCACTGGTGTTTACACGGCACCGGCGGCTTCAGGCATTGCGACAGTACGCGTGACTGACAGTTTAGGTGCCACCGCAAATGCTTTTGTGACGGTAAACCCGGCGCTGACAATTTCTCCGACGTCTCAGACAGTTTTTGTAAATTCAACAATTTCTTTCACGGGCGCCAATGGTGTAACGCCGTATACTTTTTCAATCGTTACAGGAACCGGATCTATAAATGCCACAACCGGTGACTTCACGGCGTCTGCAACAAACGGAACAGCAACAGTTCGAGTCACTGATTCGGCCGGAAATTTCGCCGACGCTAATTTAACAATTACAACTCCGTTAAGTTTAACGCCGGCTTCAACAACATTAGCAGTGAATAACTCAGCAACTTTTACTGCTGTCGGTGGAACAGGTCCATTTGTTTTTTCACGTGTGAGCGGAACCGGTTCGATCAATGCAACAACCGGAGTTTACACAGCACCGGCCAGTTCAGGAGTAGCCGTTGTTCGTGTCACAGATAGCTTGGGTGCCACCGCAGATTCTTCTGTAACGGTGAACCCAGCATTAACAATTTCTCCGACAGCACAAACAATTTTTATTAATTCGACAATTTCTTTTTCTGGTTCGGGCGGAGTTTCTCCGTATACATTTTCGCTGGCATCCGGAACCGGCAGTATTAATATGTCGACTGGATTATATACGGCGCCAGCAGCGAACGGCTCGGCAGTTGTTACTGTGACCGACTCACTGGGTAATTCAGCAAGTGCAAATATCACTATCACGACACCAATGACTTTATCTCCGACAACATTAACGTTAGCCGTGAATAATACTTTCACATTTTCTGTGGTGGGTGGTACCGGTCCATTTACTTATTCTATTTCTTCTGGAACAGGATCTATCAATGCTGCAACCGGAGTTTACACAGCACCGGCAGCTTCGGGTTCAGCGATTGTGCGCGTGACCGATAGCTTAGGTGGAACGGATACTTCGACGGTGACTGTGAATCCACAGCTTACGATTTCACCAGCTTCACTGACTATATTTGTTAACGGCACGGCTACATTTTCTGAAGCGGGCGGAGTTGCTCCGTACACTTTTTCTGTTTTCAGCGGTACGGGAACGATTAATTCCGCAACGGGTGTCTATACAGCACCTGCTGCTAACGGATCTGCGGTTATCCGAGTCACTGATAGCATTGGTAACACGGCAAATGCGAATGTGATTATCACAACGCCGTTAACTTTATCTCCAATTTCTGTGACGATTGCAGTCAATAATTCGGCCACGTTCACCGCAGTTGGCGGTACGGGACCGTTTACTTATTCACTTGTTTCAGGAACGGGAACTATCAATTCTTCAACTGGGGTTTACACAGCTCCGGCAGCTTCGGGTTCAGCCGTTGTGCGCGTGACCGATAGCCTTGGTGCCACGGATACTTCATCTGTGACTGTGAATCCGGCTTTGGTGATTTCGCCAGCTTCACAAACAGTAACTGTCACTGGCACGATTAATTTTTCTACGTCGGGTGGAGTCTCTCCGTACGTGTATTCTGTTTTCAGCGGAACAGGTTCTGTGAATGCTTCAACCGGAGTTTACACAGCTCCGGCAGCTGCTGATTCTGCCGTGGTGCGTGTGACCGATAGTCTTGGAAATATTTCTAGTTCCAATGTAACGATCACGAACGGTCTTGGAATTTCTCCGTCGGCGATTACTTTAGCCGTTAATAACTCGACGACCTTTTCTGGTTTAGCAGGTTCTCCTCCGTACACTTACGCAGTCATTGCAGGTGGTGGAACTATCACGGCGGGCGGAGTTTACACCGCACCCGCAGCGGCCGGTTCAGCAACGGTTCGCGTGACCGATAGTATCGGTGGAACAGCCACGGCCACCGTGACTATAAACGCCGCCTTAGCAATAACTCCAAGTACAAAAACTTTAGCTGTAACCAACACCTTTACTTTTTCGGCAACAGGCGGAGTGTCGCCGTTTACGTATTCCGTTTTTTCTGGCGGAGGCACGATCGATTCGGCGTCGGGACTTTATACTGCACCCGCTGCAGCAGGAGCTGCAACAGTACGCGTGACGGATAGTCGCGGAAATATTTCTAATTCAGCTGTAACTATAAATGCAGCCCTTACAATTTCTCCGGCGTCGCAAACTGTGTTGGCTAACTCGGTAACAAATTTTACCGGAGCTAACGGAGTTTCGCCCTACACCTACGCCATACTTTCGGGTGGCGGTTCTATAAACGCAGCCACTGGTGCCTACACCGCAGGTGCCACCAATGATTCTGTGACGTTGCAAGTGACAGACAGTTATGGAAATACGGCCAATGCCAATGTGATCGTAACAACACCTCTGAGTATTACGCCGTCAGCAAAAACTTTGGCCGTGAATAATACTTTTTCTTTTTCTGCAGTCGGTGGAACAAGTCCATTTACTTTTTCAGTCGTTACGGGTGGTGGTACAGTTAACGCCAGCTCAGGACTTTACACGGCTCCGGCAGCAGCGGGAACAGCCACAGTTCGTGTTACAGATTCGTTAGGACAAACAGCAAATGCGACGGTTACGATAAATGCAGCGTTGTTGATTTCACCTGCTGCACAAACTGTTTTAATTAATTCTGTGACTGCATTTACGGCGTCCAACGGAGTTTCTCCGTACACTTATGCTATAGTAACAGGTGGTGGATCTATTAACGGGTCGACAGGTTCATACACGGCACCAGCGTCAAATGGAAGTGCTACACTTCGTGCGACAGACAGTTTAGGAAATACGGCCGATGCAGCGGTGACGATTACGACCACGTTAGGAATTTCTCCGGCCAGCAAAACTTTAGCTGTGAATAATACCGTGTCGTTTAGTGGAACAGGCGGAACGGGACCATTTAGTTATTCTGTTTTTGCAGGAACGGGAACGATTAATGCGGCGTCAGGACTTTATACGGCGCCTGCAGCTTCGGGCACGGCCACAGTTCGATTGACAGACGCCTTGGGTGCAACGGCAAATGCGACTGTGACTATCAACGCAGCTTTAACAATAAGCCCTGCAACAGCAACTATTGCATCGACAGGAACACAAACATTTACTTCAACGGGTGGTGTATCACCGTTTGTTTATTCGATTGTCAGCGGACCCGGTACAATAAATTCTAGCACTGGAGTTTACACCGGTGTTTCAGCTGGAACTGCAACCGTGCGTGTG
>JAYTPC010000169.1:0-1932 GCA_043747425.1 Bdellovibrionales bacterium | reverse complement strand
CAATGGACCTCAATATCATTTAAATTTTTTAACGATCTCTTTAAAATAGTCGCCTCTCTCGGCATAGCTGTCAAACATATCAAAGCTTGAACACCCTGGAGACATTAGCACAATATCTGCAATCCTAGACTTTTGGTAAGCTATCAAAATAGCTTCTTCAAATGTACCGATCAAATAAGTCTCAGAGAAATCGCCTAAATCACGATTGATTCGCTCTTTAGCTTCGCCAACCAATATCAATGTTTTCACTTTTCGTTTAACAACATTTCGAAGCGGTTCGTAATTCAGATTCGTATCTTTACCGCCCGCAATCAAAATAACATTTTCGTCAAAACAATCCAACGCACGCAAGACAGCATGCACGTTCGTTGCTTTAGAATCGTTATAAAATAAAACGCCACCCACTTTGCGCACGTATTCTAAGCGATGCTTTAAACCCAAAAAGGTATCAATAACTTTTTGGACAGCCTCATGGGTTGCCCCGTATTCACGCGCTAACAATAAAGCAGCCATCACATTTTCAATGGAATGCTTGCCCTTCATTTTAATATTTTTAATAGAGAAAGTTTCGATTTCAGGACCGGTGCGCACACGCAGTTCGTCTCCGACGTTGACGGCGCCACCAATATTCATGATTTGCGGTTCTAAGGCAGGTTTTCTAGAAAAATAAAATATTCTTCCACGTTGCACAGCTGGATCACGTGCAAGTTCGACAACAGCATTGTCATCCGCGTTCAAAATAGATGTCGAAGCTTGGCTGGTATTTTTAAAAATGCGACGTTTCGCATTCACATATTCTTCCATCGAGCGATAACGGTCCAAATGATTTTCTGCCAAGTTTGTAAAAACAATATTTGCCGGAGAATATTCCGAACAATGCTCTAACATAAAACTAGAAACTTCAGCGATAACAACCTTAGCTTTTTTATCTTGCAATAAGTAATTGGTGATCGGGCTTTCATTTGATCCACCAACCCACACGTCGATACCGCTTTCACGAAGCATGGCTTCAGCAATACGCGCGACCAATGTTTTTCCATTTGTGCCTGTAACACCAACTACAGGTTCTTTGATAAACTGCGATGAAAATTCAAATTCGCCGGTAATTTTAATACCCTGCTGTCTAGCGTATTCAAAAATTTTCAGATGTGGAGCAACTCCTGGTGATAGAATAACCAAGTCTTGCGACAAAAATGTTTTTGGCGAATGAGAGCCTAATTCAAATTTGATATTCGTATATCCATCTAGCTGATCCAGCGTGTTTGAAAGTTCGGGTTTTGATTTGTGGTCAGTTACGGTTACCTGCGCTTCATACTTTGTTAAGAATTTAGCTAAAGCGACTCCAGTCTTACCTAGCCCTACAATCAGAATTTTTTTGTCTTTTAGTTCTGCAACATCTTTCCACATACACACGATCCTTTTTTCTAACGTTTATTAAATTTTAATAATTCTAAAAAAATGTTCTAACAGTTATCTTAATTTCAGCGTCGCTAAGCTTAAAACAGCTAATAAAATCGAAATGATCCAAAAACGCACTATAATTTTTGTTTCTGTCATGCCACCAAGTTCGAAGTGATGATGAATAGGTGCCATTTTGAATACTCTTTTTCCAGTTAATTTAAAAGAAATAACCTGAGTAATAACCGACAAAGCTTCAACAACAAATATTCCACCCAAAAAAATCATCAGAATTTCATTTTTTGTAAAAACCGCCATCGCCCCTAAAAATCCACCAAGACTTAAGCTGCCAACGTCTCCCATGAAAACTTGCGCGGGATACGTATTAAACCATAAAAATCCCAACCCGCCCGCAACCATCGCAGCAGCTAGTGGCGCTAATTCTCCGGCTCCGGACACATGGGGAATCTGCAAGTAATTCGCAATCGAAAGATGGCCAACGATATATGCAAAAAGCCCTAAAGTCGTCGCCGC
>JAYTPC010000168.1:0-5509 GCA_043747425.1 Bdellovibrionales bacterium | reverse complement strand
ATTATCGAACTCGGCAGCTCGAGATATTGATAATAATCCACGTCCTCGCGGTCAGATTTTAGATATTTGCCAGTCCGATTACGCACAGCATTTTGGAATTATTGCCACAAACATTGGTGAATCTTCAAGAATGTTAACGCTTCGCTGCAAGCCAGTAGAAGCTCCAACAGTTGAAAGAACAGGTTCACCAGGACAAATGATTCCATTTACTTACGATGGTAATCAAGCTGTTGTTTTCCAACGTGGCTCTGAAGGCATTAATGCGACTGTGAAGTATCGTTGTTACCAGGGCGTTCAGTAAAATAACCAATCTCAATTAGAGACATATTTTGAACTTGTGAAAAAATGAACTTATTGAAGAATAAAGTTCATTTTTTTATGTCAGATAACCGATATTTCATCATGGGCATGGTAGACAGATACAAAAAAAGCGGTGGGTTCGTTCAACTTCTGCAAGTGTTAGAAACTTGTGGACCCAAGAAGTATGATCAATTCATGAATATAATTAATGAAGAAGATCCTAGCTGGGCTGACGCGATCAAAGATAAAATGCTCAGCTTCGAAAAAATTCTAAATTGGAAACCTGAAGTTTTATTAGAAGTGTTGGCGAATGTAAATTCATTAGCATTTGCGACGGCGCTGAAAGGTTTAACTCCAGCGGCTCAGGAAAAATTTCTTTCAGCACTATCGAATCAAGAAAAACGAAAACTAGAACAACAATTAGCAGACATGAGGCCAACGCCAGTGGAGATTTCGTCGTGTGTGATGAAGGTTATTTCTGAAACACGCGGACTGCTAACTGCGGGCACGCTGAAGGCTTCGAAAATTGATTCCTCGTTAGTAATACCAGAAAACTTTGAAGATAAGCTGGTAAATGCACCTGCGAAGGGATCGTTGTTATCCAGCGATGCTATGTTCGGTGATGAAATACCATTTGCAAGCGCGCCAACACCTGGTGCATCGGGTGGGTTTATACCGGGTACGGGTGGATCGATAGAGTTAGATAAATTACAAAAGAAAATGGTTCTGCTTGTTCGAGAAGTGCAGACGTTGAAGCAAGAGAATTCTGTTATGAAAGACAAGCTTGAGAAGATTAAGAAGATTGCTTAGGCGGATATTTGATTTGGTTTTTTATCGAAAGCTCAGCTTGAAGAAGCTGGGCTTTTTTTATTTTTTGGTGGTTGAATTCTGAGTCGAATTTTATTGGATCAAACTTTTAAAATTTTCTAAAAGATAATAGGAACGGAAATAATGGTTTCAGTTCCTTCATTTACTATTGATTTAATTTCGATCTTCCCATTCAATTTCTTAACATCATTGAAAAGATTGATTAGTGCTATACCATTGCCTGAAAAAGCCTTTGAACCAACTGTGTCATAACTTACCTCTTTTTTACCGAGCTGGTTTAAAATATGGTTCGGAATTCCAACGCCATTGTCTTTTACTCTAATTTCAATATCTTGTTTCACGGATTGAAATATTATATCAATATTGCTTTCAGCTGAAGTAGCTTCGACTGAGTTTTGAATTAAATTAATTACATGAGATTGGAAATTAGCGGGCACTAAAGCTTTTAGATCTCGATCGGTGATATTTTTTTTGAACACTATTTTCCGATTGAAAACGGCGATTTTACGAGGAATTTCTGTCTCTAAAAAAGAAATGAGCTCATAAAAAGGTACTGCTTTAATTTTTGTTTGGTTTAGCAAACTATCAGCAATTAAATTTATCTGATTTATTACCTGGAACTGCAAATCTTTAGCGACCTCATCATTAATTTTTGACGAGATCAAATTTAGTGAGGATAATGGCGACCTAATATCGTGCGCCAGTTTGCGAGCAAGCATTATTTGAATTCTGTTCGACTCAGTTTCCAAACTAGACAACACCCTTTTAGCTATTGTTTTTTTAATCTGAAAGTAAAAAATAAAATTTAAAAAAAATAAGCCGATTAGGTAAAAAAATAATTTTTGCAACAAATCTTTAAAAGAAAAATCAAAAACAAATGTTGTGATTTTGTTACTTTTTTTAGAATCAAAAAAAATAATATTTTCAATAGTGTAATAGGTTTTTGAAGAAATATCGCAAGACAAGTTGAAATCTTCATTTTCGAAGTTGTAAGTCAGCTTGATTAACTCTAAAGGTCTACAGTTCGAGTGCATCAATTCGGCAATTTTTCTTTTATTACCAGCTAATAACTCATCCCTCAGTTGCTCACTAAAGTAACTCAGAGATTTTTTTTTAGAATTGTACTCAAATGCACCGGTAACTGATATGACGATTAAGGCTGAAGATAAGAAGAAAAGAACTGAAATGATCAAAGGTTTATCAGCAATTTTCAAAGTTAGTCCAAAAAGTGTGGGAAATTATTTTTCTCAGTTAGACTACTATATCCAGTGTAAAGATCAAACAAAGCATCATGAGAACATTTAACCGCGTAGATATCGCATGCAACGGGAATTTTTAATTCTTTGTAATAAAAATTATTGCTAGATAATATAGCTTTTGTAATTTTGGAATTTTTGTTTTCAGGAAATAAGTGCTGAAACTTTTTAAAGTAGTCTAAATTTTTTGCTAATTTTCCGTGGTCCTTGAAGTCTGGATTTTGAATACTGTTAAATTGTTCCAAGGTATGATTTTCTAAAATGGATCCAGTGTTTAGTTCATGTGATAGCGAAGAGATTGCTTCAAAAAAACTATGCAGAACTGATTTGTCTGATTGAATATTAAAACCCATTCCAAGGATACAGCCAAAACTTTGATGATAATCTGCGCCGGTCAGAAGACACAAATAACAATTGGATTCTTGCCAGGTTAAGGTTTGAAAAAACTGAATCTTGATATCTGATGGAAATGATAAATAAAATTTTTTTTTCAGTTGGGTGGTTAGAGAGTTTTCAAAATGTATAAAAGTCTCCTGATTGTGCCAGTGATACAAAAAAAGGTGTCGTTCTAAGAGTTCGTTCTTGGCGCTTTCGGCAGCCATGTGCTTGATGTCTGAAAGAGCTACTCCGTTTGAATTCTCTAAATTATTGAAATTGATAAGACTACGTTCAATCGATTCAAAAATTGATTTTTTAACAGCTATATCCGGATCAGTATCTATACCCCTGCCAAAATACTTATTGTTCTGAATTATGATCTCCGAACTTATGTCGTAGTAAGCTGAATCTACTTTTTTGATATATGAATTCTCAAAAATTTTTAATTGATTTCTTGAACTCAGTTTCTCAATCAAAGTATAAAGGTTATTCGCCATTGTTCGAAATCAACCATAGCTTTGTAGATGCTGACATTTTTGATTGTATACTTTTATAAGGCTTGCGAGTTATAATTGAATAAGGGGCAATCGCTAGTGGTCCTATAAAGGCTTCATTGATTATTTTAAAATGAAGTTCATTAACTAAATTTGATCTTTTTGCTTGGTCTTTCGTTGCCAAAAAAGTAGCCAGCGCCTCATCTGCAGTTTTTAAATCCAGAGCTATAAGCCTGTTTGTTAGATAGTAACTTAATAACGAGTAATCTTCGTCGAACGAAATGTCGCCCATCATGTAATAAGCATCTGGTCTAATTTCAAATTTTTCTTCAGGTGGGAATTCATCACCAAATTTTAAGGTTATTTTCGGCATGGTATTCAATATTTCCATACTTTTTTCGAGCCCGTTATAGCTTTGGAATACATAGCGTTCGTGTGGTTCTGAATCCAGCGATAATTTTACAGTTTTTTCGATAATATTTTTTTGTGCGGCCGTCAAATACCCCGTGCCATTTTTCGACAGGAATTGATCTGTGGCTTCTGTTTCGATAGGAAATGGAAAGTTTTCAATCATTAGTTTACGCATACTCGATATTACATGGTGGCGTTCTAAACTTGAGAAGTCAGCAATCATTCTGGGTCCAAAATTTATCATAAACAGCTTTATTTTATCTGTAAAAAAGATATTAAATTTATCGGATTGAACAATTTCTTTGGCACTAGTTTTGTTTAAGTTAATTGTAGTTGGAATAATATCAATTTCATTTTTCAAGAATAAATCGATCAAGCTGCTCGAAGATTCGGTGCTTATGATTTTAATTGTTTCGAAATAGTCAGCCTCCGACTTGAAGTACTGGTTTCTTCTCAAGATTCCTTCAGATTTTAAGAGTTGGTAGGCCCCAGTCGTATTTTCGTGCGAAGTTATTTTTAACGAAACTGAATCTAACGCATTCTTTGGTACAATTCCATATTCCGTAGCAGAAAGGATCTTTAGTAGGATTTGAGCTTTTGTTTCACTCGCTGCAAATATTTTAATATTCCTATCGTCGACGATTTCAATTGAATCACATCTATCAGTAATTTTGGATATTTTTTTATCACATTTTAGAAATTTGTCCAGTTTGGCGTGACTATTCGTATCGAGAATCAATAAACGTTTCAGGGTTGCATCCACGTCTGCGGAAGTTATCATTTCACCCAGTGACGTTCTGTTTTCATCCAGTTCAATGTGAATTACATTTTCGACGATATAAAACTTTTTTGCGAGCCAAGCTCTAACTATGCCGTCGTCATCCGTAACTAGGCGTGCATAAAGATTATCGGAAAGAAGTGCCTTCGTTAAATTATCAATCTTAGCAGGGTCGATATCTACTTTTTTTATATCCGTTGACAGGCCTAAGCGTGCAGACTGCAATTTCGACCTCTCTTCTTTTACAAAGACAATTATAATAAGAAGTATAATTGTAATTGTGGTTAAAATGTAAAAAGCAGATTTGATTTTATTCAAAAGTTATCAAATACCATTTGTGGTTTTTGATCCTGTTTCACTGCCCTCTGTTGTGGGCCGTACAATAATCTTTTTACTTTTTTTAAGTGCATCATAGATATTTTTGTCCAGATATCCCAGCTTGGATTTGGTCGACTTGGTTGGGATCTGGCAAAGGTACTTGTCAGAATCAGATTGTGAAAATTGATTCTCTATACAAACTACTGCGTCTGCGGCATTGCTTTTAAGCGAAAGGAAATTTAACGAAGAAAACAACGTTATTAAAATTTGTGACATTTTTTTAAACATATACACCTCAGGGCTGATTTTACTCTTTCGTTTTTGAATTAATAGTAAAATGCATTAATCATGTATATTAAACTCAACTGTATAAGTTTTTGACAGGTACTCGCTGGACCTATCCTAGCCATTAGTAATAACCAGGTTTTTTGTTAAATCTCCGACAAGAAAATGTAGGAGAACATCATGAGTAAACTAGATCAACAAATTAGGTCGAAGCGTTTCCGTGTTAGAAATGAATCTAATCTGTATCTTACCGTAGATTTCAATAGCGGTGATCAGCTTAAATTTAAAATATCCGACTGCTCGATGACAGGTATTAGAGGAATTTGTGAAGTTGATTTGTCTGCAGATAAAATGCCTGAGCAGGGATCAATAGTTACTGCATCTAAGCTTTCTTGGGGGCAGTCTGAATATGCACTAGGACGATTGGTTTTTCGAAGAGCATTTCCTACTAAATCAGGTTT
>JAYTPC010000167.1:0-20801 GCA_043747425.1 Bdellovibrionales bacterium | reverse complement strand
TAGCTGCTTTAAATATCGCTGAAGAGATGATTCTTCTAAAAAAACAGGCTCGGGCAGAATTAAACAAATTAGAAGCGAAAGCTTTAAAGATGGCCCAAGAACTTGAAAACTCCAAAACTAACAAAGTGAACTGGAACTAATTTAGTCACAGCTTACATTTTGGAGTTATCTTGCAGTCTGTATCTGATGTTTATCTTAACAAATCTGAATTGCGTCGTGCTGTCTTGCAAGACCTGTCGCAATTAAGCGCTGAAGTTAAAGTTCACCATTCACAAATCATTCAAAACAAAGTAGCAGATCGGCTAAAAAAAATGAGCGGTCCGTGTGCAGCGTTTATGCCTCTTGGCAGTGAGCCACAAATAAATTGGTCTGGTTTGTCACAAAACATTCAATGGTGCTTTCCCTTCATCAGTGGCACAAGCAGTAGCAATAAAGAACTTTCATTTATGATGAGTGCCACCTCATTTGAAAAAAACAGTTTAGGATTTTTAGAACCAAAAAATGGTGAAGTCATTAAGACGTCAGATATTCGTGGGTTTATCGTTCCGGGTATAGCTTTTGATTTAAACGGAAATCGTTTGGGTCGCGGTCAAGGTTACTATGACCGCACATTAAAAAATTTTAAAGGGTTTGTTTACGGGGTTTGTTTTCATACTGCATTAAAAGATCAGGTTCCTACAGAAGAGCATGATTTAAAATGCCATCTTATTATGACTGAAAAACAGTCTATTGTTATTGAAGGAGTCAGCACATGGAATTAGTACTATATGTATTGGTTGGAATTTTATTAGGGGCATTTGTGGTCTTCGCGTACAAGCGAATACAAGATCAAAACACAAAAAGATCAGCGCATAGCGAAGCTGAAAAAATTGTAAATAAGGCTAAATCAGAATCATTAAAAATAAAAAAAGATTCTGAAACCAAAGCCAAAGATTTTGAATTGAAAGCCAGAAAAACGATCGAAACTGAAATCAACAAGCAAAAAGTAACTTTAAAAAATAAAGAGACTCAGCTAGAGCGCCGGTTAAAAGAAATCGAAGATCAGAATAAAAACAAACAAGATGAAAATGATCGCTTCGGTAATCAGCTCAAGGACCGCGAAGAAAAAATGTCGATCGCGGAATCTCGCCTTAAAGAAGCTGAGAAAAGCACGCAAGAGCAGGTTCATTTCTTACAAAAAAAGTTAGAAAATATTGCGCAAATGTCACAAGAGCAAGCCAAACGAGAACTTTTTCAAGTTCTTGAAGAGACCGCAAAGCTTGAAGCCAGTAAGCGCATTGCTGAAATTGAAGAAGAAGCGATCAAGGAATCAGATAAAAAATCTAGAAACGTCGTTGCACGTGCGATGGCGCGGTTTGCATCAGAATACACTTCTGAAAGAACTGTATCTGTCATGAGCCTAACATCTGATGAAATGAAGGGTAAGATCATTGGCCGTGAAGGTCGAAATATCAGAACTTTAGAATCTATGTGCGGCGTCGATTTGATTGTTGATGATACACCAGAAACGATTGTTATTTCTGGCTTTGATCCTATCCGCAGAGAGTTAGCTCGCCGGACAATTGATAAATTGATGGAAGACGGACGTGTACATCCGGCACGTATCGAAGAGGTTGTTGAAAAGCAAAAATCAGAACTGACAAAGTCGATGAAAGAAGAAGGCGATAAGGTCATTGCTGAATTAGGAATTGGGTCTTTACACGCAGAATTGACGAAGATGGTAGGAAGTTTAAAATACAGAAGTACCCATGCACAAAATGCACTGAACCACTCTTTAGAAGTGGCTCATATATCTGGATTGTTAGCAGCTGAAATTGGTTCTAATGTGAAGGTCGCAAAACGAGCTGGTCTTTTGCATGATATAGGCCTTGCAGCTGACCATACTTTTGAAGGAAATCATGCTTTTGTTGGCGCTGATTTAGCAAAAAAATACGGGGAATCTGAAGAAGTTTGTAATGCGATCAGATCACATCATGAAGACGAAAAGCCGTCGTCATCGATTGCTTGGATTGTGCATGCAGCCAACGTTTTATCAAACGCTAGGCCTGGGGCTAGACGAAACCAAATGGATAATTTTATCAACCGGTTAAAAGATTTAGAAAGCATTGCGAATTCTTTCGACGGCGTAATAAAGGCAGTCGCTTTGCAAGCTGGCCGCGAAGTCCGCGTGCTGGTTGAAAGTTCAAGAGTAACCGACGATCAAAGCATGATGCTAGCCAGAGACATCGTGAAAAAAATAGAGCGTGAAATGGCCTATGCCGGTCAAGTCAAAGTGACTGTGGTGCGCGAAAGCCGCTCGGTCGAGATTGCTCGATAGAGGATTATGAAAAGTTTTGCTTCGCCAGAAGAGCAATTGGCATTTATTAAATCAGGCACCGTTGATTTTATCAGCGAGAAAGATTTTTTAAAAAAGCTAAAAAAAAGTTTTGATGCAAAAAAGCCTTTACGTATTAAGTTAGGTGCTGATCCTAATCGTCCAGATATTCATTTGGGCCACACGGTGGTGATTAATAAATTAAAAATTCTGCAAGATTTCGGACATCATGTGCAATTTTTAATTGGCGACTTTACTGCTTTAATTGGTGATCCAACTGGAAAAAATTCAACCAGGCCCATTTTATCGCGTGAAGAAATCGATGAGAATGCAAAATCTTACAGAGAGCAAATTTTTAAAATTTTAGATCCTGAAAAAACAGAAATTGTTTACAATTCGAACTGGTTATTAAAATTAACCGCTATTGATTTTGTAAAACTGACGGCACAGTACACGGTGGCCCAGATGCTAGAACGAGATGATTTTACAAAACGTTACAAATCAAACACGCCCATTTCGATTCATGAATTTTTATATCCGCTTTGCCAAGGTTATGATTCCGTAGCCATGCAAACAGATTTAGAGCTTGGCGGAACAGATCAAAAATTTAATTTACTTGTTGGAAGGCAACTGCAAGCCTCTTACGGACAAGAACCTCAGTGTATTTTGACGATGCCCATTCTGGAAGGATTGGACGGCGTTAATAAAATGTCTAAATCTTTAGATAATTATATTGGCGTGAACGAGCAGCCCAAAGATATGTTTGGAAAAATGATGCGCATTTCAGACGAACTGATGTTTCGCTATTATGAACTGTTAACAGATATTAAACCCAGTGAAATATTAAAATTAAAATCTGATATTGCAGCGGGCACTATGCATCCTCGGCAAGTCAAAGTGGATTTGGCTAAATTTATCGTAAAGCGTTTTCATTCTGCAGCAGCTGCGCAGGCAGCAGAGGATGAATTCAATCGTATTTTTGTTGATAAAGGAATGCCTGACAACATCGAAGAATTTAAAGTGGGTGCCCAGTCTATTGGTTTAGCGGCACTGATGACGATGGTGGGTTTAAGTACCAGCAATGGCGAAGCTTCGCGGTTGATTGCTGGTGGAGCTGTGCAAATTGATTCGCAAAAAATCAGTGATTCAAAAATAAAATTGGATCTGGTCAGTGGCAGCAGCCTGACTATTAAGGCTGGTAAGAAAAAATTTATGAAAGTGGTAGTGCTATAATGACAACAATGAAAATTAAATTTATGCCTCAAAATATAGAATGTGATGTTGATCCTTCGAAATCACTTTTGCAGATTGCCGTTGCTAACGGTATAAAAATTAAATCCATCTGTAACGGAGTTCCATCGTGTGCCGAATGCAGAGTGCGCATTACAGCGGGCGAGAATTCAATACCTGAACCGGGCAAAGCCGAACTTAGTTTGATCGGAACCAGTTATTACTTAGACGGACGAAGATTAAGCTGTCAGGTGCGCTGCTTTGGGCCTGCAACCGTTGATTTAACAGAACAAGTTGGCAAAGTGGACACGCAGAAAAAAGTTCGTGGATTTAAGCAAAAAGATCAGAAAGAATTATCGGCCGTGCAGGATACAATGATTTTAAATAAGGTCACTCCACCGCAACCAAAAAAATAGTCGAATTTTTATTAGACGTTAAAACTAGAACCGCAGCCACAGTTCTTGGTGGCGTTGGGATTATTAAAAACGAATCCTTTTCCGTTTAGGCCGCCTGAGTAATCTAAGGTCATACCGATCAAATAAAGTAAACTTTGACCATCAACGACGATTTTTTCACCATAGGCTTCGAAGGCTTTATCGCCATCACGAAGGCTGGTATCGAAATCCATTTTGTAGGATAAACCAGAACAACCACCTTTTTTAACTTCAACCCTTAAAAAGGATTCAGTCGGTTTGTTGTCTTCGACTTTAAGCATAGAAATTTTTTTCGAGGCAGTCTCTGATATTTGTATCATACTTTTATCATAACTGATTTTTACTGGGTTTTAAATACCTTTATTATGGTTTCGGCAGCCTGATGAATTTCGGCTTCAGTTGTCCAGCGCCCTATTGAAATTCGCAGGGTTCTTTGAGCTTCACCCGAGTGTAAACCTATTGCTTTTAGTACATGACTGCTGGTGGCCTCTGCGGTGCTGCACGCGGACCCCTGGCTAAAGGCCAAGCCTGCCAACTGCGGTAGAACCAAGTCCACGGGGGTGTCAAACGTCAGGCTTAAATTAACCGGTGACCTGGAATCAAAGTCAGGCCCGTTTAAAACCACCGTAGGCACCGACGCTTTTATTTTTTGGTAAAGTGATTTTATTAAAGCACCAGTCCGAGACACTTCTTCTTGCCACAGCTCTGAAACCATTTCTGCAGCTTTTCCAGTTCCGACAATGGCAGGCACATTCAAAGTTCCAGAGCGATGACCCAACTGTTGTCCACCACCAAAAAGAAAGGGCTCTATTTCAACGAAAGGTTTGCTGGATCTGATAAATAAACAGCCAACTCCTTTGGGTCCGTAAAATTTGTGGGCTGAAAAGGTCAAAAAATGAATCGGTATTTTTTGTAAATCGACCTTCACTTTACCGATGGCCTGAGTTGCATCCGTATGAAAATAGATTTCGTTCTGTTGGCAGAAATCGGCTAACTGTTGAATGGGGTTGATAGATCCAATTTCATTATTTACCCACATCAGGCTGACTAATTTTGTGTGTGGTTTGATGAATTTATTTAAGGTTTCCACATCAACAACACCAGATTTATCAACTGGGATAAATTCAACTTCGATTTTCTCAAATCTTTTTGCAGCTAAAAACGAGTTTATGACACTCAAGTGCTCGGCATTGGATGTTAAAAAATGAATTTTTTCATTTGAATTTTCATTTCGAAGTTTTCGAATCAAACCAAAAACAACGGAATTATTACCTTCTGTGGCGCCGGCATTCCATATTAATTCCTGCGGACTACAGCCAATCAAAGCGGCCACTTTCACCGATGCCTGCTTCACGGCATTTTCTGCAGCCCAACCGTACGGGTTTAAAGTATTCGAGGGGTTCCCAAAGGTTTCCGTGAAAAAAGGAAGCATCGCTGAAACCACATCGGGGTCTGTCGGCGTTGTTGCGTTATAGTCCAGGTAGATCGGTTTCATGATTTACGTCCTTACGAACCAGGATTATTCTATAATCAACTATGAGTCAAAAGAAGTCTAAAAAAACACCAGTTGATAGTCATTATCTGAACCACTTTGTTAAACCGAAACAAAAAGCAAAAAATTTATTTAAATGGAAGATCGTCGACAGTGTTATCAAAGACCATAATGGAAAGATCTATTATCAGAATAAAAATGTGAAAGCCCCTTTGAATTGGTCTTCGACAGCTATAGATATTGCTGCCAGCAAATACTTCAGGAAAACGACTGTTAAAGAAAATTCACAACAAAAAAAATCAAAAGAAAACTCTATCGAGGCCCTTGTAGAACGCATCGGAACGGGTTTTGTCTCAGCCCTAAAGCAAAGTCGTTTATTTCAAAATAAAGCAGAAATTTTAGCATTTTCAGAAGAACTGAAATATTTAATGTATTCGCAAAAAGCAGCATTCAATTCTCCGGTGTGGTTTAATTTAGGACTTAAAGAATCTTACAAGGTCAGTTCTAAAAGTTTGCATTTTGCTTTTGATGAAAAAACCAAAAAGATTAAAAAAATATCGGATGCGTATTTGCGACCGCAAATCTCAGCTTGTTTTATTCAGTCAGTCGACGATTCGATAGAAGGAATATTTGAACTTGTAAAAAATGAAGCTAAACTTTTTAAATATGGCTCTGGTACGGGAACTAATTTTTCTACTTTAAGGTCAAGATTTGAACATTTATCATCAGGTGGTACTAGTTCGGGCTTAATTTCTTTTTTAGAAGTTTTAGACCGCTCTGCAGGGGCCATAAAATCAGGGGGTACAACTCGGCGTGCGGCCAAAATGGTTTGCGTCGATTTAGATCATCCAGAAATCGAAGATTTTATTTCATGGAAAATGCTGGAAGAAAAAAAAGCCCAGGCACTGATTGAAGCAGGGTATTCTTCAGATCTTGATGGGATTGCTTTTAAAACTGTCGCTGGGCAAAATGCAAACAATTCAGTGCGCATCCCAGATCAATTTATGAAAGGTCTTAAATCCAACAAAACTTGGCTATTGAAAACAAAAGAAAATAAAGCTTTTAAAAAAATACCGTCGAAAGATCTATGGCAACAAATTTGTAAAGCGGCTTGGGCTTCAGCGGATCCAGGTCTTCAATTTGATGACACGATTAATGAAATGCACACTTGCAGCCAGACCGATAAAATAAATGCAAGCAATCCATGTTCGGAATATATGTTTTTAGATAATTCAGCTTGCAATTTGGCTTCTATTAATTTGGTGCAGTTTCTAGATGGAGCAAATCATTTTAAATTAAATGAATTTTTACACACGGTAAGAACTCTTTTTATGGCGCAAGAATCCTTGGTGGGTTTTGCCAGCTATCCGACCGAAGTCATCGCAGAAAACTCAAATCAATTCCGACCGCTGGGGCTTGGTTTTGCGAATCTTGGTTCCATGCTGATGCGCATGGGTTTACCTTATGATTCTGATCAGGGCAGAGCTTGGGCTGGTTTCTTAACTTCTATAATGACCAGCACTGCATTTTCAGTCAGCAGTGAAATGGCAAAAAAAATAAAGCCGTTTGCTGGATTTAAAAAAAATAAATCTTCTATGCTTAAAGTCTTAAAGAAACATCAGCTTGCAAATAGAAAAATTAACTGGCGCTTGTTGCCAGCAGAATATGAAGAATTAGCGACAGTATCCTGGGCTGTAGCAATTGCAAAAGGCAATAAGCATGGTTTTCGAAATGCACAGGCCACGGTCATTGCGCCAACTGGAACTATCGGACTTGTGATGGATTGTGACACGACCGGTATAGAGCCTGATTTTTCGTTGGTTAAGTATAAAAAATTATCCGGTGGTGGTGTTTTAAAAATTGTGAATCAATCGGTTTCGCATGCGCTTCATTACTTAGGTTATTTTGATGATCAGATTGAAATGATCAAAGATTATTTATTGCAGAATGAAAGTTTAAAAGGATCTTTGGTTAAACCCGAGCACCTGCCGGTCTTTTCAACGGCCATGGGGGATTCATTTTTATCACCCGAAGCTCACTTAAAAATGATGGCTGCTGTTCAGCCTTTTATCAGCGGAGCTATATCAAAGACTGTCAATTTACCAGCGGAAGCCACTTTAGAAGATGCCAGTCGAATATATCAACTGGCTTGGAAGTTAAAGCTAAAATCAATTTCAATTTACCGGGACGGCAGTAAATTCGTTCAGCCGTTAAGCGGAAAATCGAAGACAAAACCCACGTACCCAAAATGTTCCGAATGCGGCAATGAAACCGTTCTAGAATCGGGTTGTTACCGCTGTCTTAATTGCGGGACGACGACGGCCTGTTCTAGTTAATCAAAATAGGTCTTACAATTGCTCACTTTTCATCAAGGGCTATTCCTCAAGCGGCAGAGCCGCTGTGGATGGCTTACAATATTTTAACGACTGTAAAGCAGTGACATGAATTGTTCATCGTCAACTATTTTGACAGTGAGGTAGCTTATGAAATTACGTTATTTTCAACTTATTATTCTGGTGATCATTTTGATTTTTGGGTTGCTGATAAACCCTCAGTTGGTCATTGCAAATACCACCGCGACGGCACAACTTAGTCAGACTTCATTAGCGGTAAAAATGACTGCCTTTGAAATGCCTTCCGAATATAACTGTCCGTTGTTTTCAAACTCACCATATACCGACATGTTAAGTTCACTAGATAAGATGCAAGAAAACCTAAATACGGTTTTTCCTAAATGTGAAGGCAAAGCCAACACGATGAAGCTGAATGAAACATCAAATGAGCTTCATAAAAAAGTAATCGAAGCTCAAAGTCTGCAAAAAAATGGTCAGACATACAGGCTTGCACAAACAGCAAGTTCTATTGTGGACTTAACAAGGCTGTTGCAACAGTCATTGGTGACGATGTCGTCGGTGCAAACAAAAGCTTGCTACCGATCACCGGGCCAATTTCGTAATGTTATTTTTTCCATCAACGACACGTTCCAAAGTCTATCACCACTGATTATGGATTTAGCCACGGCGAATCCTGCGTTGACACAAACTTTGGGTCCAGCACTTAAAATTTTTGCAGGTGCAGACGCCATTTCAAAGGGTTTAGCATTAATAGAACAAATTGCCAAAGAATCCGTGCAATTCGATATGACCGATAAAGACAACCGGGTAAATACAGTCAAGAATACCTGCCAATTTATGAAATTGTACAACCGACTTATGTATTTAAGACTTTCACGCTTGGGTCAAGTGCAGTCCATACATCAGAAATTTCAAACTGAAATTTCTGATATGAA
Source organism: Bdellovibrionales bacterium (assembly GCA_043747425.1). Classification (GTDB taxonomy): domain Bacteria; phylum Bdellovibrionota; class Bdellovibrionia; order Bdellovibrionales; family Bdellovibrionaceae; genus Pseudobdellovibrio. The sequence goes on along the minus strand of JAYTPC010000167.1, from coordinate 12,042 downwards.
TAAAAAATTAGGCGTAGTTAATGCGAATACAAAAAGTTTGAAATTACGAATGTCAATACCAGCAGATTCACCATTTTTTGTTGACCGCAGTCAAACAGTGCAGTTTTCAACCGATAAGTCTTTAGAGCTTTTTGAAAAGTTGAAATTGATCATCCCTACTGAGCAAAATCTAATTCAAAAGACTTTGGCTGAGTTTGATCAAGCCAAAACAGAGTATAACTTTCCAGAAATCACACAGTGTCAGCTGATTAAAACCAGTTTAAAATCGATAACTTTAAAAGAATTTGTCTCAACACTTGAGAACTTTTCAAAATACACAAGTAAAGTGGCAGATTTGAAATACGATCTGGATGGTCTTAAGGATTACGAGCGTGAATTAACAAAAGTTATTAATGAAGATAATCGGGCCCTTTGCACTCAACTGGGCCAAGACTGGTTAAGGAAAATGGATCGCCTATTTTTAGTTGCCCGTGAAATGACTTCGGTTTACGAGATGGAACTGATTGAATTAAATGGTGAAGAGTTCTTGATTAAGCAAAAGAAGATTGCCAAGGATGTTGAAAAATTAAAGTCCGTCGAATCCGATTATAAAAATTTAAAAACGATGTTGAATTACGCTGCTTTTGAATCCAGCGAAGTTGAAAAAAGAGCGCGTGGTCTTCATAAATATTTGTTTGCAGGGCCTGATAAAGTTGTTTCTGAATGTATTGGCCGCGAAAAGGGTCAAGAGTGCAGTTTTGTCGAAGGCGTAACTGGTGTTGCAAAAGCTTTTTACCAAGAATACAGAAACCAAGGGCCAGTTTATGAACTGCTGCTGAACAATGAAAAATACTTCGACGAATCGATTTCAAAAATGACTAAAGCGATGTCTTTGATCAAGCGTTTCGAAGATCAGTTCCTGCCACAATCGGTAAAAGTAAAAGCAGCAAGTTTAGAAAGAAAAGTTTGGGATCAATATATTTCAGCTCGTGAAACCCATGCCGCAAGAATGGCTCATTTAAATGAAAAGTATCTGGCAAAGGGCAGTGCCAGTTATACAAATATCTGCAGCCAAGGAAAGCTTGTCGTTAGCGAATACTTAAAAGCAACAAATCACATGATGAGCACTTTTGGAATGTGTCAGATGATAAAGAATGTTCTGAATGAGCCGGAAGTTTCAAAACGTTTAAAAAATTATTGTTTGCCGATCAGCGAAACAAAAGATTCAAAACTGAACCAGCTCAGATTTCAGTTAGCTGGCTCGAACACTTTGACTTTTAATCGGTCACCAAAAGCATTTGTTGATCTGCTTTTGGTGCGAATGGAAACCTTAGGATGCTACGCCGATTAAGCTATATCAGCGCGTGAGCTAACAGCATTTCTCGGTACTTCGGTAGTGGCCACAAATCGTCGGCCACTAACAATTCTGCGGTATCGATAGAATCTCGCAGTTTTTCGCTGAGTGGCTGAAGATCTTCCATAATTGTCCACATGCGTTTGTGTTCATCGGTCGATTTTCTAGATTTCTCAACAGCTGCTTTTAACGTTTCATAATTTTTAAGAACGTCTGAGAAAATAGTTTCAAATTCTGTCACTCGTTCTTTATGAAGTTTTTTAAGTGCCGGCAAGGTCATAGCATCAGCAGATTTGCCGAACTGTTCAAGTTGTTTATCTAAAGCAGGAACAATGTATGTGCTGGCAATTTCTAAAATGCTGGTGTGTTCAATATCTAAGGTTTTCACATAGCGTTCGACAGCGATGTGATATCTAGAATCAATTTCTTCTTTTGATAAAACTTTTGCATCGATTAAAAACTGCGTCACTTTTTTGTCTTTTAGAACATCTAATGCTTCGGGTGTTGTATTAAGAATTGGAAGCCCTCGTTTTTTAGCTTCTGCTTTCCATTCATCCGAATAGCCATTGCCAGAAAACCGAATGGCCTTTGTTTCTTTAACCAAGCCGCGAATCAATTCTAAAACGGCCTCATCGCGCTTTTTCTTTTTCAGCAATTCTTTCAATTTAGCTGTGCACTGAGCAAATGCGGTTGATACTGCGGCATTTAAAAATGACATTGGTACGGCCACATTTTGTGAAGAACCGACGGCTCGAAATTCAAACTTATTTCCGGTAAATGCAAAAGGACTGGTGCGGTTACGATCCGTATAATCTTTAGAAATATTAGGAATTTGGCTAACGCCCAAATCGATAATTAACTCATCGGTTGCTTGTGCAACCTTGCCAGCTTCGATTGTGTTTAAAATATTCTCCAGTAAGCTTCCTAAGAAAACAGAAATAATTGCTGGTGGCGCTTCGTTGGCACCTAGGCGGTGATCATTGCCTGGGCTTGCAATCGAGGCCCTGATTGCGGCAGCGTTGTCGTGAACAGCTTTTAATATAACTGCAATACATGCTAAAAAACGTAAATTTTGATGAGGCGTATGTCCGGGCTCAAGTAAATTTTCACCTTTATCATTGGCCATAGACCAATTGTTGTGTTTTCCAGAACCGTTGACGCCAGCAAATGGCTTTTCATGCAGCAGACACACCAGCCCGTGCTTCAGCGCCACACGTTTTAAAACTTCCATCGTTAATAAATTGTGATCAGATGCGATGTTCATGTCTTCAAAAATAGGAGCAAGTTCAAACTGACTGGGCGCCACTTCGTTGTGTCTTGTTTTGACGGGAATACCTAATTTGTAAAGTTCAAATTCAGCTTCTTGCATGTAGGCTTTAACTCGGGTTGGAATCGATCCGAAATAATGATCTTCTAATTGCTGACCGCGTGCAGATGAAGAGCCCACAAGACTTCGGCCCGTTAAAATTAAATCGGGTCTAAGTGCTATAAAGTTTTTATCAACTAAGAAATATTCTTGTTCGGCCCCTAAAGTTGTTTGTACTTTCTTAGCGTCAACATCACCAATCAATTTTAAAAATTCAACGGCTTCGTTGGATAAAGAATCGATAGAGCGCAATAACGGAGTTTTGTTATCTAATGCTTGGCCGTGGTATCCAAAAAATACAGTCGGTATACAAAGCGTTTTTCCATTTTCTTCTTCGATAATAAAAAGTGGTGACGTTGGGTCCCAGGCTGTGTAACCACGTGCTTCAAATGTCGAACGCATGCCGCCTGATGGAAACGACGAAGCGTCGGGTTCACCCTTAATCAACTGCGAACCTGTGAAACGTTCGATAACGCGAAGTTCTGAATGGTGAGCATGCTGTATAGAAATAAAAGCATCATGTTTTTCAGCAGTGGATCCCGTCATCGGTTGAAACCAGTGACAGAAGTGCGTCACACCCTTTGAAACGGACCACTCTTTGACGGCAGAAGCGATGGCTTCAGCTGTTTCTTTTGGTAATTTCTTTCCTTGATCTAAAGTTTTCAAAAGGTTTGCGTAAGAGTCTTTGGCTAACTTTTCTCGCATGTGCGCAAGACCAAAAGTCATACATCCAAAATACTCAGAAATTGGAGCATCTTTTCCAAAAGTGTCTTTTACACGCTCTATGATTCGGATGGGTTGGTCGATAGCAGCTTGAAATGCATGACGGCGCGGGTTGGTCGAACTCGTTTTTTGAGTTGATTCCATAAGAACTCCTTGATGTAAACCTCGGCGAATTAAAAAACTCGAAAACACGAAGTTAGGGTTTGGTTCGGCTTCATTTAGATCTATTAGAATATAGAAAAATCTAGGCTCTAAAAAATCTACAGCCAGAATAGTAAAAAGCTTCACAGCCGTCAACTGCAAAGCTTTTAAGGCTTTTTTTTAAATTTAGGCGTCGAGTTAACTAAGCAGCCCTGCTGCCTTTTATTTCTTTTTCGAAGTTTTGCACAACTTCATTTAAAAATTCAGATTGCTGCACCATAGTTTCTGCATGGTTTGCAGTTTCTGCTGTTGATTGAGTAGAGGCGGATGCGACTTGATCAATTTCCAACATCGTTTTCGTGATTTGATTGATACCGTCAGATTGCTCTTGTGCACTTTGCAAAAGCTCTTCATTGATAGATTTTACATCTTGGGCAGATTTCAAAATTCCTTCAAAAATCTTTAAATTAGATTTTACAAGTAACTGACCTTTTTCAACCCTAGCTGTACTTTCAGCAATTAATGCATTGATGTCTTTTGCAGCGGCTGTGCTTTTTTGAGCCAAGGTTCTTACAGCATCGGCGACAACAGCGAAGCCTTTGCCTTGCTCTCCGGCGCGGGCTGCCTCGACGGCTGCATTAAGCGCTAGAATATTTGTTTGAAAAGCGATGTCTTCAACAACGCTGGTGATTTCTTGAATTTTAGTCGCGTCCTCAGAGATTTCAGTCATGGCAGTTTTTAAGGATTGATTTTCAGCCTGTCCCTTGGTGGCAAAATCAAAGCTGTTGCTGGCCACTTTGAAAGCTTGTTCAGAAGATTCGACGGACTTTGCTAAAATGGCGCTTAATTCATGAAGTGTTGCAGAGGTAAGCTCTACAGCTGCGGCTTGTATAGAGCCCTTTTTCGATAAATCTGCAGATAAATCTTTTAATGTTGAACCAGAAATTCTAGCTTGATCTGCAGTCTCTTTCAACATTTCTACAGAAAGCTCTAACCGACGCGATGACCTGCCTAAAAAGAAATACATAGAAAATGAAATCAATACCTGAAATATAAAAGCAATGCCCATGACTCCAAAGCCAATTGTCTTTAAGTGAGTCTCAACAGATTCGTAGCTATAATACAATTTAGCATAACCGATGACTTCATCTTTATTTTCTAAGGAAACCAGTGTGCGTTCCACAAAAGGAAACTTCACTAGAACCTGCTTTTCAGAAGCGGCAATTACTTTTTTATCTTTGCCTAAAAATTCAACGCCTTGAATATCGTTATCAACGATAAGTTGATCTGAAAAGAATTTCAACGAAGCTGTTTCACCGTTTTTGACAGCTAATGTGTTTGCATGTTTGACGTATTCCACTAAAGATACTATTTTTTTATCTAAAGAATTTTTTCCAAGGGTCTCAAAAAATAAAACAGCTAAGACTCCAGAGCCAGACAGCAGCAAAAAGCATATTAAATTCAAAGCCACTAAACTTTTTTTCAACAACGACCAGGTTGAGAATTCAAACATAAACACGTGTCCTTATCTTTTAAGATATCTTAACATCGGAAAAAAATAAGCGCCGCTTAAACAGAGACGCTTGATTAAGGACGAGTCTTAGAAAACCTGGACCTTAAGCTAAATCATTAAATAGATCTGCATTTATTTTTTTAGTGTCTTTGACAGATTCACCAGCGCCATCTCGGCGAAGTATTGATTTTTTCTATCGAGCATTAAACTTGATTTATATGGAGATTCAACGACCACATTTTTTTTAATACCGTTGATATCCATCAACAGCAATAATTTTTGACCGTCTTCAACAGGTAAAAGTGCCAGAAAATTTTCTTCGTTTTCAAAAAGATCAGCCATCGGTATTTCCGAGGACTGTTTCCAGCTCCAGCTGGAGTGGTTTTTTAGATATGGCTGAAGACGTAAATGTAAAAAACCCGATGATACGTAATCATAAAATGTAAAATCTAAATCCCTTAAAGCGGTCGAAGCCACCTCGGCCAAATCAACAAAATCTTTAGTCACTGTGATTTGTTTCAAATCGCTATTTAAAGATTCTAGAAACGGTAAAACAGATGCTTGATTATCTTCTGCAAAAGTAACTTTCACTTCAACATAAGGCAAATGAACACGGTAACCAATTTCGACAGAGTCTTCATTTTGAAATGCTGCTAATGATTTTTCAACTAGCGCAGCGACATCAGATTCACCTAGACCTAGAGTATCCCAGGATTTTGTTATCGTTTTTTTAATATTTAATGTTATTTTTTGAAGTTTGTTATGAATGTGATCTTTCCAAACAGAATCGATTTCGCGCGGCGGACCGGGAAGTACGAAAACGGTTTTCTTTCCCGACGGTCTGTCGACAGTAAAACTAAATGCGTTTGCTGTGCCACTTGTGTTCGTAAGAATTTCTGCTGTTTCTGGAAAATAGCATTGCTGGCGCTGCATTTCGCGCACGCTGAATCCGCGTGAACTAAGCCTGTCTTGGACGTGTGCCCATGAGGTTTCGTCGAATTTCATTTTGAGGCCGGACCATTGACTGATCAAGTCTCTGGTAAAATCATCAGAAGTTGGCCCTAGGCCGCCGGTGACGAATAACAGTTCACTTTGATTTTCAGCAAAGTTCAAAGCATCGGTAATGAGTTGGCGATTATCTGGAACTGTTAAATGAAAAGTCACATCGATGCCAAATGTTTTCAGTTTTGCCGACAGTGTTGAGGCGTTTTTATTAACAATTTGACCGGTCGTGATTTCTGTTCCAACCGCGAGTATTGATGCTTTCATAGGCACGCTTTCCTTAAAAGAAACTTTATCAGAGCTAATATTGCTGTTACAGTCAAGTTTTCAAAATGAACGAGGTCCCAATGTCCGAATGGAAAAATTTCGATTTATTTAATCCCACAGACGAACACAAAATGTTACGTGAGACTTTAAGATCGTTCGTTCAAACGGAAGTTGAGCCTCAAGCTCACGAACACGACCGAAATGAAAAGTTTAATTTCGAATTATTTAAAAAATTAGGCGCTTTAGGACTTCACGGAATTACAGTTCCAGAGAAATATGGCGGCGCTGGACTTGATGCAACCGCAGTTGTTTTAGCTCATGAAGAATTATCATCCAGTGACCCGGGTTTTTGTCTGAGTTATTTAGCGCATACTTTGTTAGCTGTGAACAATCTTGTCGTGAACGGCTCTGAATCCCAAAAGAAAACTTATTTACCAAAATTAAGTACCGGTGAACACATCGGATCAATGGCCATGTCAGAGCCCGATTACGGGACAGATGTTTTGGGTATGCAGACAACAGCTGTGAAAAGCAATGATCATTACATCTTAAACGGCCGCAAAATGTGGATCACAAATGGTGCTGTTGATGACAAAAAAACAGCGTGTGATTTTGTTTGGGTTTACGCAAAAACAGGTGAAACCAACGGCCGTGCTAAATTATCTAGTTTTATCGTTGAAAAAAATGATCCTGGTTTTTATGTCGGTCAAAAAATTATGGATAAATTAGGAATGCGCGCTTCGAACACTGCAGAACTTGTTTTCGAGAATTGCAAAATTCCGATGGACCGCCTTGTCGGTCTTGAAGGAGATTCAGTTCATCACATGATGCGCAATTTAGAAATTGAACGTGTAGGACTGGCAGCAATGAGCCTTGGGATCGCACGCAGATCTATTTCCATCATGAACAAATATGCTAGCGACCGCCATGCGTTTGGCAAATCGCTGAATTCATTTGGTCAGATTCAAAAATACATTGCGGACTCGTACGCAGAATTTAAAGCGGCGCAGTGTTATGTTTACGAAACAGCACGCCGCTTGGATTTAAATGCCGAAGGCAACAGACTAGATTCTGATGGCGTGAAACTAGTCGCGACCACGATGGCGAAGAACGTTGCTGACAGAGCCATACAGGTTCTAGGCGGCTACGGTTATGTCGGAGAATACACCGTTGAAAGATTATGGCGGGATTCCAAGTTATTAGAAATTGGTGGCGGTACCATTGAGGCACATCAAAAAAATATCACGCGCGATTTAGCAAAAGACTACATAAAAGCCGGTTTTTGATGTTTTCATTGAATGACCCTATTGAATTTGCTCCTGGCCAGTTTGCAAAAGCCGATTTTATTTTGGAACATATATTTCCTATCCTGACAAAAAAGCGGCAGGAAAAGATAGTGAACGTCACTAAGCAGCGCTGTTTTGATGTGACTGTTGTCTTAGAAAATATTTATGACCGGGGTAACACCAGCGCTGTCATGCGCACCGGTGAAGGTTTGGGTTTTGCGAATTTTCACGTGATCGAAACATTTGATAAGTTCAAAGAATCCAATCGGGTCACGCAGGGTGCAGACAAATGGGTAGAGATTAATAAGTGGAAATCCACGGCTTCGGCTATCGAGCATTTTAAAAAAAATAAAATTCGCATATGTGTGACTTCATTAGAGGCTGCTAAGCCGATTCATGAGGTCGATTTTTCAACTCCAATCGCGTTGGTCTTAGGTAACGAAAAAAATGGCATCTCAAAAGAAATTTTAGATGCTGCCGACGAGCGTGTGATTATTCCGATGCCGGGCTTTGTTCAAAGTTTTAATATCTCTGTGGCAGGCGCTTTGTGTTTGTATCAGATTTATCAAAATAGACTCAGTAAACGTGGTAAAAATGCAGATGTCACTGAAGACCAAATAAAAATTCTAAATGCCCATTATGCCTTACGTACTTTAGACTCTGCAGCTGACATTTTAAAGAATAAGTTAAGTCATACCTAATTTTTCTTCTTAAGTAAAAAACCCTTCATCAAGTTTGTCATGTCATCTGTTTCATTAAAATCCAGGCTTAGTAATGGCAAACGATCTATTTTGAATTTATCATTAGGTAGCTTTTTTGTAAATTCTTTAATCAACTGATCGCGATTCCATTTTTCATAGTTACAGGTGAATAGCAGCTCCCCTTTTGAAGATAGGCAATCAAAAATCAGCTGCGCCAATTCCGGCAAATTCTTTTCAATTTTCCAAACCGAATCTTCGCTGCGTCCAAATGAAGGCGGGTCACAAATAATCAGGTCCCACAAACGATTTCGTTTCTTAGACCCTTTTAAGAAAAGCAAACAGTCTTGTGCAAAAAACTCGTACTTCGAAGCATCTAAGTTATTAAGTTTAAAATTTTCCTTCGACCATTCTAAAAACTTTTTACTGACGTCAACGGTTGTCACCGCGGCTGCGCCGCCAACTGCTGCTGCAACTGAAAAACCAGACGTGTAACTAAATAAATTTAAAACGTTTTTCTGTAGGGACTTAGCTGTAACATATTTTCTATTTTCTTTTTGATCTAAAAATAACCCCGGTGAAAATCCGGCGTCTGTTCGCAGTTGAAACTGTAAATTTGATTCTAAGGCTTGCCACTGTGTTTTTGAAACTTTTGTTTGTAGCGTTGATTCTTCTAGGCCCCCGACGCCAGTTCCACGATCAATCATGTGTCGAACACTGCATGATAAGTCCTGTTCATGTGCAAATTCTTGAATGGACCGTGTTTGATCAGGTGTTAAACCGCGTTCACTGTAGTCGTAAACCCACAAGTGTCTGCCATAAATGTCTGCGCGAAGCTCTGCAGCTTCCGTGTGGATAAGGCGGTGACAAGAATCAGCTTCAACTGTAATGAGCTGGTTTTTATTAAAATACGAATCTCGAAAAAGATTTTTTGTTTGTGGTAGATCAGGTTCAAGAAAACTAGGCGGTGTTGAAACTTCAAAATGATGTTTGATTTCCTTGAGCACAAAATCAATTTCGCTTAAGTGTAAACCAAGCCGAAACCATTTTGCCCCACCATTACTTAGATCCCCTAGAATAGGTAGGCCAACATTTTTAGCATCTATTCGAACTTGAAAAGGGTTGCCGGATTTGGTTGTAGCCTTCCACAGATAAAAGCTGCCAAGTTTTTTGACCTGCTGAAAAGAAGTCTCACTGGTGGATTTAGTTTTTTCGACAGGCTGGTTTGTTAAGAAATAGTAAGTTTGCTGTAGGATTTGAAACATGGTGGCTGCCTGTTTTGATTTCGCCAACACCACAATGCCTGAGACCTCTTTATCCAACTGGAATACTTTAAAAAGCGGTTTATTTATTTGCTCAGCAAAAGCTCCGGTGAATCCATACTGTCCGTCAGCCAACTGATGCATTCTGATGCCGTTGGGCTTAAAACAGATTATAAAATCATCAAATTCTTGGAAGCGAAGCTGCATAGACATTAGTAAAACACGCTTCATATTGTGGGTCACTGACAAGTTGTGTACTGTTTCGACAAGCTATTAATTTAACGAAAGGTTATTTTATGTTGAAGACTATTTTGTTTCTATCGTCGATTATGTTTTTCACCTCTTGCGGAGTTCAAAGTATCCCACAAAGTAAAAATGATGTGGAAGCTTCTCTTGCTGAAATTACGAATCAATACAAGCGTCGTGCGGATTTAATTCCAAACTTAGTTAGCGTTGTTAAAGGCTATGCTTCTCATGAGAAAAGCACTTTAGAAGGTGTTACCGAGGCCCGAGCGAAAGCGACACAAATCACCATCGATCCATCGAAAGTTTCACCAGAAAAACTAGCACAGTTTCAAGCAGCACAAGGTCAACTTTCACAAGCTTTGGGTAAATTAATGATGATCACCGAAAATTATCCGCAGCTTAAAGCAGACGCGGGCTTTCGTGATTTGCAAGCTCAGATCGAAGGCACCGAGAATCGCGTGACCGTCGCCAGAAATCGTTACATTGATTCGGTAAAAGGATTTAATAACTTAGTCACTGTGCCGCCAACAAGTTGGACAAATTCTTTTATTTACAAACACGAAAAAATGCCTCAGTGGGATGTCGCAGCTTCTGAAAAAGAAAAGAATGAAGCAGCACCAGAAGTTAAATTTTAGTTAGTTCACATAATTGAAGAATTTAATTAAATATTTTTTATTTATTGCCTTATTAAGCTTGGGTCAATTGACCTGGGCTTTTGCTGCTCCAAAGTTAACAGGGCCCGTCGTTGATGAGATGGGACTATTATCGGCTTCGACTGTCGCTCAGATCGAGCAAACTCTTTTTTTAATGAAACAAAACAACGGCCCACAAATTCAAGTATTTGTTACAGCGTCGTTGCAAGACGAGCCTATCGAAAGCGTCGCGATACAAATTTTTGATCAGTGGAAACTAGGTGACCAGAAAAAAGATGACGGACTTCTTTTTCTGATAGCGCCTAAAGAAAAAAAATTACGAATTGAAGTCGGCCAAGGTTTAGAGGGCGAAATTCCGGATGTGATTGCCAAACGAATCATTGCAGATATCGTCACGCCATTTTTTAAACGTGGTGAATACGACTTCGGAGTCGTGCAAGGAATTGGGGCTTTGCAGACGTATTTGAATGCGACTCCGGAGCAAAAAGTAAAGCTTCAAAACCAGGTCAAAGATTCTGGCAGCGGTTTAAATAAAGAAAACAAAACAAAAAAGTATGGCTTCTTTTTTATTTTGGGTATTTGGCTAATTTTATTTTTAATCAATCCGTCCATGGCCTTAAGTATGTTATTCTTTGCACTTTCCAGAGGCGGTGGCGGGCGCTCTGGCGGTGGTGGTGGCAGTTGGTCTGGTGGCGGAGGAAGTTCTTCTGGCGGCGGCGCATCGGGGAGCTGGTGATGAAAATTAAAAATATTGATAATTTAAAAATAGAAAAAGCAATCGATGACTTCGAATCTTCGGTCGACTGCGAACTGATTCCGGTCATTACGAAGCAGTCCTGTTACGTTGAACATATTTCCTGGGTTAGTTCTTTATTGCTGCTAATTTTATTTATTGGTTTGATTGATGTGTTTTTACAGGATTCATGGGCATCGAAGACGCTTTACTATGTGCTGGCGCCAGTGCTTGCAACAGTTCTGGGTCATATGCTGGATAAGTCAGATTTGGTGGATCGTTTTTTTGTGACTAAAAAAGAACGTGAACGCCAGGTGATGGAAAAAGCCCAACGTATTTTCTTTATCAAAAGAAACGAAGCTACAAAAAGTAGACAAGCTATTTTACTGTTTGTATCTATCATGGAGCGCAGGATCGTTGTTTTTCCAGATCCAGCTATGAAGATTGAAGGCCTTCTAGAACTGCAAAATCAGCTGCTTCAGATCATTCAGGCAGATTTCAAAAAAGGTCACTTTGAACAGGGCTTCCTGGATGCTATACAGTATTTGAAAACCCAACTAGCTGGTAAATTTCCGCAGACCAGCAAGCAATCTGAAAATCACTTCGCGAATAAGTTGATTTGGTGGGATGTTTAGTTTAGTTTTTTATTACAAACTGTGCGGTCGTAGTTCAATGGATAGAATTCCCGGCTTCGAACCGGTAGGTTGCAGGTTCGAGTCCTGCCGTCCGCACCATATCAAGATATAGCGCTTGCCCTCAGTTTTCCAGTTGGCACTGAGGGTTTTCTGTTTGGCAAAACGATTCACCGATACGAACAAA
>JAYTPC010000166.1:0-1927 GCA_043747425.1 Bdellovibrionales bacterium | reverse complement strand
GTTGGCAACAACTTCTCCTTGTAGCTCAACTCTTCTTCCGCGTTCACTAGTTACACTTTTATTCATATACTACCTTGCAGACTTTCTTAATAACGCTGTATTTAAACGCGCGATATCTCGTCTAGTTGTTCTGATTTGGTGAGGACTTGAAAGCTGACCTAAACTATTTTTCATGTTCATGTCAAAAAGCTTAGTAACTAGCTCTGCTTTTTGCTTTACAAGTTCTGCCACATTTTTATTTTCAATATCTTTAAAGTTCATAACTATGTTCTCTCTAAGAATTTAGTTTTAAATGGAAGTTTATGAGCTGCTCTTAAAAAAGCCTCTTGAGCTTGCTCGCGAGTAACGCCATTCATTTCAAATAAAATTCGACCTGGTAAACAACGTGCAACCCAAAATTCTGGATTACCTTTACCGCTACCCATTCGAGTTTCAGCAGCTTTTTTTGTTACTGGAAGATCTGGGTACACGCGACACCAAATTTTACCACCACGCTTGATGGTTCTAGAAATCGCAATACGACCGGCTTCGAGTTGACGAGCCGTCAAGCGACCCTCTTCAGCGCACTGTAATCCAAAATCACCGAAATCTAAAGTGGATCCACGGTGAGCTAAGCCACGCCCGCGACCGATAAATTGTTTTCTGTATTTAACACGTTTAGGACTTAGCACGGCCAGCCTCCTGAACTTCACGAGCAGATAAAATGTCGCCCTTATAGATCCAAACTTTCATACCAATGATACCGTAAGCAGTTAGTGCACGTGCGGTTCCGTAGTCGATGTCTGCACGAAGCGTGTGAAGTGGAACTGATTTTTCATTGTACCATTCAGAACGAGCAATCTCGGCTCCGTCTAAACGACCAGAAACACGAACTTTAATACCACGAACTCCGCCCTTGATAGCAGCTGCAATGGCTTTTTTCAAAGCACGTCTCCAAGAGATACGCTTTTCTAACTGAAGAGCAATACTTTCAGCAACAAGTTGAGCATCTGTATCTGGCTTACGAACTTCTTGGATGCTTAGAAAAACTTCGTTCGTAGTTAATTTTTGAACGTCTGCTTTTAATGTATCAATACCTGTGCCTTTTTTACCGATAACAACACCTGGGCGAGCTGTGTGAATGATAACTTTAACTTTGTTACCAGCACGCTCTAATTCGATTTTTGAAACACCCGCATGCTTCAATTTGTCTTTGATATAGTTTCTTAATTTAATGTCTTCGTGTAAAAAGTCATAATATAATTTCCCTTTGGCATACCAACGAGAATCCCATGTTCTTATAACTCCAACGCGTAAACCAATCGGATGAACCTTTTGTCCCATTATTTCTCTCCTAGAGTGACGTTGATGTGACTTAGTTTCTTACGAACTCCGAATGCGCGACCTTGAGCGCGAGGACGGAAACGTTTTAAAACTGGACCACCGTCAACAGAAATAGACTTTACGAACAATTTGTCCATGTTCATTGTCTTTTTGTAGTCAGCGTTTGCAATTGCTGATTCGATTAATTTTTTAATCATGATCGCAGTTTTCTTGTTCATATAAGTTAATGTTTTTAATGCGTCGTCCACATTTTTTCCACGAACCATATCAGCAACAAGACGAGCTTTTTGGGCTCCGACTCGTGCATAATTTAAAGATGCTTTAGTTTCCATACATCAACCTTTATTTTTTCGCAGCAGCTGGTGCTGCTGGAGCTGCTTTCTTTTCAGCATGCCCGTGGAAAGTTCTCGTCGGAGAAAATTCACCTAATTTGTGTCCAATCATGTTCTCAGTAATGTAAACAGGAACAAACTTTCTTCCGTTGTGGACTGCAAAGGTTAACCCGATGCACTCAGGAAGAATAGTTGATCTACGCGACCAAGTTTTAATAACTTTTTTATCGTTCTTCTGGATTGCATTATCGATTTTTTTCGTTAAGTGCAAA
>JAYTPC010000165.1:0-34611 GCA_043747425.1 Bdellovibrionales bacterium | reverse complement strand
ATTCTTTTTAAGAAGTGGCCAGGTAGCTCAGTCGGTAGAGCAGAGGACTGAAAATCCTTGTGTCGGCGGTTCAATTCCGTCTCTGGCCACCATTTTTTTCTCCCCTATGACAAAGCCTCAGACATCCTCGGATCGCTTCGCTCCCTGCGGAACTCGTTTTGTCATAGGGGAGAAAAAATTCTTCCATCTCAAATTGAATTCAAATATTATTTTGCTTTGTGCTTTTAAACCTTTAGAGTGTTTGCTTGAATCGTTTAATGCTTTTAAGTGCTTTTTTTTTGTATGGATTCTTTCTCATTCTATCGAATTCTTTTGTTAATCTGTCTTGTAGTAAAAACAGCTTAACTTAATATTTTAATTACCCCTATTTTGTTGTAGAGCCGCTTCAAAAGGCTCTTTAATGTAAGACCGATTGGGACCCCAGAATCTTTCCTTTTTATTCACCTTTGCTACTTCAAAAGTGAATTTTCCCTCTGGGATTTAAACCGATATGAGCTTTCTGAAGCGAAAAAAATGACCAGCTGATGATCCAAAAAATTTGCCTTTCAATCTTTTGACGAAAAAATCAAATGAGCCTTGTTGAACAATATAAAATTGCGGGTGATCTACAAAGCTCATTCATCCGAACAATCAAATATTTCGAATAACAAAAATAATTTCAGAAATTCACTTAGTCTTCGGCCAATGAATGAATTAACTTATCAGAATCCAGCTTCGCACGCGCGTACACCCAATCAAAAGCTTGAATAATAGTCTCTGTGGCCAAGTGCTGATTTTTCTTACCAAATCTTTTTTCTTTAACCATTTTTGGAACTGAAAATTTATAAGAATTGATTTGCTGAGACAAATCGTCAGTCGTTCCTACCGGATAAGTTGTCGCTTGTTCATGTAATGTAATAAAATAAGCCATTTCTATTGCGTTTCGAAGATCTGGATTAGTTATTTTCTGATATTCGTGAATGGCTTCTTGCAGAAGCAAATTCGTTTTTTTCTTAAGCCGAACCTGTTTCTCATATGTATTTGCTTTAAACTTCTCAAATAATTCTTTATCTCTCGATTTTTGGTCATACGCATGCATAAGATCATGATTCATAAATTCTACTGCTCCGTTAGCATCCTTTCCATCAAAATAGTTTTCGTCTTTGAAACTTATCCCTAGGTATGCCGACCCAGCTTCCCGACCCTTAAAAAGATCAAACATAGTCAAGTTGCCAGTGTTAAAAATGTATTTATATTGGAAAGCAAATGGTTCTAATTGCCAGTTTACTAATTGTAAATTATCAATTGGATTTTTAATTATTTCATTAATCGCCGATTCAAGAATGTTTTTGGTTGCTTTTGGATCCGTTTTAAAATGGGCTAGCCTCTTGGAAATTTCACTATCAGAGAATTTCTTAAGGGTGGTAAATCCGGCAATTTGCTTTCCAATTTGGTTTGCATAGTCCAATGGTAAATCAATAAGCTTAGAAAATTTATAGAAAAAGACATAAACCTTGTCTTGATCAGATGCTTGTGAAAATGCGGCATCGAGTCCTTCTCTTCGCAATTCTTTAATTGTTGGCAAGGCCTCATGATAAATCGCCGAAACTATGCCGACATCGCTATTTGCAATGAAAATGAGTTCATCTATTTTCTTGAGTGCGCTATTTATGGCGGGGATACTTTCATAAGTTGCTAGTTTTTTAGTTGGCTCGGCAATTGAAATGGATTGAAAGTTGTCAGGAAATATCGATTCGCAAGCGTAGGCGGCAATTGTCACTGAACGTAAAAGGCTTGTACACAGTATTATGGTCAAAAAACATTTTACTGCCACTGAACCTCCTGCCTAACTTCTTTTGCAAAGTACGTACTTGTTCAATCCGAATTTAGGATTTTTTCTTGGAACAAACCCAACCCCAATGACTGGCCACAAAGTCGCCTTATATCGTTTTAAAGTCATCAAGGGCAGCCATGTTGATCAAGAGAGCTTGATAGCGAGGCCAGAAGAGCGCAGTCGAAGAAGATCGCATGCCGTCGATATTCATTTCATTTCTGGACATCAGACTATGAGGAAGGTATCTCTGCTGAAAATAGGAGTTTTTTTAAAAGTGCTGCGATGAAACTTATTTTCTTTATACTTATATTATTTGCATCAGTGCTTACCTTTACGGCTGATCGGCAAAGCTGTGGCAAATCAGGTGGAATTTCAGAAAGAATCTCTGACTGTTCTGAAATTAACAAAGGCTCTTCATCTGTTTTATCTAATGGTAAATTTTGGACTCTGGTGACCGTAAATTCAAAGGGCAAAGAAGTTTGGAGGGATTTTACCTCAAGGCTTATTTGGAGTGATATACTTGATCAGGCGCCGAGCATTTACTACTGGGCTGAGAGTGCATGTTTATCACAAGATGTGCCCGACGAAGGAAAAGGAGGGCTCAGCATCCAATTTGATTTACCGTCCATAGACGAGCTTCGGCAGGCTCAGGACAACGGCGCATCAATCGTATTTGCCGATGCCCTATCAACAATCTGGACCGGTACTATGGTCGGGGATGTAAGGGCTCGCAATTTTACTTTTAGCACCGGAGCGTCGAATGTAGCTCCGATCGGTTCCAAGTTTAGCATTAGATGCGTCGCTAGAAGTTACAGATTATTACCACTTCATTAAGAAGTTTAAAATTTTAAAATCGTCTGAGCATTTTAGTCAGACGATTTTTTATTTTCAAACCCTTCCCTACAATAAATTTTAACAATTAATATTTTAAACAAAAGTTTAAGGGGAGCGTATTTTTAAAAAGTCAGTAGTGATCGCGTGAGTGAACTAGTCAGCTAGGAAATCCCTTTGTACTAAGTTTTTTGCATGTAAAAAACCTGAAGGGTTTAGCTTTAGGCTTTTTTAAAGAAGGTATTCGTTTAAATAAATTTTTACTGCGAGGTTTTTCGCTGTAAACTGCCGAAATCACTAGTCATCTTTTGAGATCACAAATTGTGACCTCAAAGAATTCGTGCATAGCTTGGTCATTCAATTGCTATGAGTTTGCATCCATGAGCAAAATATCAAAAATTGAAATCGAAAAATGCATTTTTATCGTTCGTAAACAGAAAGTAATGCTGGATTCGGATTTGGCTCGAATATATGGAGTTACGACCAAAAATTTGAATAAGGCTGTGAAGCGGAATTCGGAACGCTTTCCTGCGGATTTTATGTTTCAACTTTCTACTACTGAAGTAGAAAACTTGAGGTTCCAAACTGGAACCTCAAGTGGATATGGTGGTCGACGCTATTTGCCGTATGTTTTTACTGAGCATGGCGCATGGATGTTAGGTAATATCTTAAGTAGTCCCATAGCTATCGAAGCAAGTATCGAAGTTGTGCGCTCTTTTATACGTTTGCGAGAAATGATCATATCTCATAGCGAACTTTCTAAGAAATTAACTGAACTTGAGAAAAATATGATTCTCAATTTAAAGTCGTGTTTCAGGCTATTGAACAACTTATGGTTCTCCCGGAAGAATCCTCTAAGAAGATTGGAATTTAAGCATCAAGTCTAAAACTACTACAGTTGGTTAGAAGTGCCTTCGAGGCTGGGCCACCATTTATTGAAAATTAGATTTCTCTGAAAGTAAATGTATTGTACGGTTTACCTATGTCGATGAATGGCTTTCAGTACATAAATGACGTTCTAAACTGGTTTAATCACGACATTGAAACCAAATATATTTTAGATAACTTATGTGAAAATAGATTTGTATTTAACAGCCGCCTAAGCTCTTTTGAAAATGTTCTAAAAAAAAATACGTCTGAGCAATGTTTGTATTTAACTTTAGCGTCAATCGGTGAGATTGGAAATAATTGCTTTGATCATAACTTAGGTCATTGGCAAGGCAAAAGTGGTTGTCTATTTATTAGGGAAGCGCAATTTTGTATCGTGGCGGACCGTGGGCGGGGCATTAAAAATTCGCTTTCGCAAGTTATCAAAGTAGAGAATGAAAAATATGTTGATTACGCATACACTCACGTCGTTTCTGGAAGAGCACCAGAGCGACGAGGCAATGGGTTGAAGTTCGTTCGAAAATCTGTAGAAAATTGTAAGACATCTATTTTTACATTTTCAGATGGTGAACAGTTTAAACTCGGAACGAATCCGGATATAATTAGTAATTTAAGCAATCAGGGTGTTTTAACAATTTTATCATGGTGATACATGCAATTAAAAATTAAAAAATTTGGTGATATGCTTATATCAAGACCTGAAGGCCGCGATGCCGCTTTGGTTATTTCAAATCAATTTATTAAAGATTTGGATGACAATGAAAATATTGAGTTGGATTTTGAAGGAGTTAAGGTATTGACCCCTTCTTGGCTTGATGAAGTCGTTCAAGCTATACTAAAAAAAACTACAAAAGAAAAAATTAAATATTTAAACACTAGTAATTCATCGGTAGCAGCATCCATTGAAATGGTGTTAAGTTTAGTTTAAGCCCAGATTGGTCTGACTGTTTTGGATAAGGCCGTGACCTGATTTTCCGAAATCCTGCTTTTCTGAGCCGTGTGGGTCTATAGTAAACTTATCTCGCAAACAAAGAGTAACTTCCGAAGTATTCTTTAAAATTTTCTCAACTTTTTTTGAATGCTCTAGACATACGGATTTTTCCAAGTGTATGGAATATTGGTGTCTCCATTTGTTTTCAGCTTCTGCATCCAAAAAAAGACACTTTTGTATGATTCGATCCGGCTGGGAAAAAATCCAATCAAAAATAGTTTACTTTTTAAGTTTTTCATAAAATTCTTTATATTTTTTCAGGGTATTATCTTTGTATTTAGTTTTGCTTTTCAATAATCCTTTATATTCCAAGATAATATCTTCGTGATTAGCTGTACGACCTAATTTTTCCCCTGCTAAAGTTTTTTATGCGCCAGCCATCTTATTGCTATTGGGATTGTTACATCTGGATTTTTTAAATCTTTCTGAGAAATTTTGACAAAGATAAAATCTTTAACTCTGACCCCTTCGCGTGTCTTGGGTGAGTACAAACTTTAATTTCTTTTTTAGATTTTTTCTTGGTCACAACGCATACTATCTTTGGGGAATGCCGAAAACAAGGTTTTTATAAAAAATTACGCGCGCTCTTCTGGTTAAATAGTCTATGTTGATACATTATACCTTACTTTAAACTACTCATGAGTAGTTTAAAGTTGAATTTAAAGCACTCTTGTTGCACAATAATTATATGAATAAGCGAACAACACGATACCTAAGTCTAATCATTAAAGATGTATTAGATCGTAAAATGGTCTTTATTGGTGGCCCTAGGCAGGTTGGAAAAACGACGATGAGTCTGCAGTTTTTGAATCCAAGTACTCCTAAAAATTCACAATATTTGAATTGGGATAGAACTGCAGATCGTAAGCTTATACTAAACGATCAGATCCCATTACAAAAAAAAGTGACTGTTTTAGACGAAATCCACAAGTACAAGCATTGGCGAAATTTAATGAAAGGTCTTTATGATAAGTATCATGAAGATCATCAGTTCATTGTGACAGGATCGGCACAGCTGGATTATTTCAGAAAAGGTGGCGATTCATTACTAGGGCGATATAGATACTTAAGGCTTCATCCTTTTTCTCTGATCGAGATGTCAAAAAATCCTAATCAAAACGATTTAAAAACTTTATTGAAGTTTGGGGGTTTTCCAGAGCCGCTATTTTTGCAAAATGAAAATGAACATCGCATTTGGCAAAATGAAAGAATGAACAAAGTGGTTTACGAAGACCTGCGCGACTTACAGAACGTTAAAGAGATATCTTCTTTGCTGCTGCTGGCCGAAATTTTACCCACAAAAGTGGGGTCTCCATTATCTTTAAAAAGTTTAGGTGAAGACTTGCAGGTATCACAACCCACAGTTGAAAAGTGGGTCGATCTATTAAGCCATATGTATTATTGTTACAAGATCGCACCGTTTGGTTCACCAAAAATAAGAGCTGTTAAAAAGCTTCAAAAAGTATATTTGTGGGATTGGTCACAAGTCGAAGAAGATGGATTTCGATTTGAAAATTTAGTTTCAAGTCATCTGCTGAAATACTGTCATTTTATTCAGGATACTGAAGGCCATGACATGCAGCTAAGGTACCTCAGAGACACAGATGGGCGTGAAATCGACTTTGTCGTATTGAAAAATAAAAAACCACTATTTGCAGTCGAGTGTAAAAGTGGCGATCGCGTATTATCTAAACATATCCATTATTTTAAAGAGAGAACTCAAATACCAGAATTCTATCAAGTTCACATGAAAGAAAAAGATTACGGCGCACCAAAAACAGGGCGTGTCGTACCGTTCACAGTTTTTTGCAAGGAAGTTCTAGGAGTATAAAAATAATTAAGCGTGAGAAGGTTTTCTCATCGCTTTACGATCTAAAGAATCCACGGGCTTACGCATATTCAGCTGCGCGCCGAAGGCTCCGCCCAACATCGCTGAGATTGAACCCAAAAATAAAATTCCGAATGCAATCCAGCCAGCGGCTTCTGCGCTAGAAATACCTGCCTGCGCTGCTAAATAATTTACAGCTGATTGTTCATTTCTGCGCAGTAAACGAGATGCGACTCCGGTGGCTACGACTTCGGGTGTTGATTTGAGTGTTGCTGAACAAGATTTTAATGAACCACTAAAAATATTTTTTGAAAATAAATGAAAGCAAATGCCGATCATAATCAGTGTAACCGATACCAGTGTATTCATACTTAGAATCAAACTGCCAAGTTTGCGATAATCTATAAGTATAAAACAATCCCAATGGAAGGGAAGTTCTTTTATTATATTCGCTGTATGCGAAAACAACGCTGGGCTGAATTGCATTTGTGTCGTTCAGTTGAATAAGATATCCAAAAGAAATTTCTCCGTAGGAATAGCTTTTACCACCATTTCTTCCATAGATCGAAGAGCTAATACTTGGTGATAAGATAAAGGCACGATCCTTACCCTGCAGAATTTTATAAAATAATGAAACTTTAGGAAAGAAAGAAAAACCGGATGATGTGCCATATCCAAAACCCCACAGGAAACGTAGACCCAATTCAGAATTTGCATCCGAAGATGTTTTCCAGCGAAGTCCAATCGGAATTACCGGAATTTCCAGAGTCAAATTTTCGTTTAAAGAATGCTCCCAGTACAAAGGAATCGGAATTGGATAAGGCCAAGAATAAACTTCGCCGTTAATTCGTTCGTAAAATACGGAACCGACTGAACCCCAAACATCGACATCGTCAGGAAGCGTGTAGGGTTGATCAATATATCTTTGGGGATATTCGGTCGCTTTTTGCGAGCTGGTGCAGCCGAATGAAATGAATATAAGAAAAGCGGAAATTAGAAGTAAGAATTTATTAAGCATTGGTCCATGTATAGTAGAATTTGGAATGATGTCAATTCTTGTGTTTTAGCCACTATCGGCGACAAAAAAAGTTTTCACTGCATTGATGACCAAGTCATTGAAAATCGTTATCATCAACCCATGAAGTACTTAAACAAATGGCCTATTAAAGATGGGTTTTCCATTGCGCAAGTGGAGTCGTTACCAAGCGATATAATCAAAACGCAGGCAAAGAAATATTTAGGGCCTGAGTATCCCATGCTGCCAAAGCATTTCGGGCTTGATCAGGAAGCCATTAAAAAATTAAAAGAAATAAAAAATCGTCTTGTCCATCAGTACACATTACGCTTAGGACTACTTTTCAACGATGATTTAGTGGGATGGACCGATGGGTGGCAAGATTCGATTGAACAAGACACTTTTTTTATGGGTGCCTCTTTAATTTTGCCCTCATTTCAGCGTAAGGGCCTGTATTCTGCAATGACGCAAAAAGTTTTTGATATTACTAAGGAACATGGATTTCTATCTGTAAGTTCTCTTCATATTATGACAAATAACCCTATTCTGATTGCGAAGCTTAAACTTGGTTTTTCAATTTACGGAATTGAGGTCAATACACGTTACGGCGCCCTGTTACGTCTGATTTACCATCACCATGAAATTAAAAAAAATGCACTTAAATTTCGTGCTGGTGCAATTAATGAAGCCCAAGTTTTTGGTGCATTAAAGCAACTCGGAAAGGAATAGAAAATAATTCTAATATGGTTCAAAATTCTATCATCTTTCATGTCTGTAATGCTGCTGCTGTATCTAAAGAAATGAATTCGTTTTATTTTTCTTGTAGAAGATCTGCAGTGCTGAATGATGACGATGTCTTGGTAATAGCCCGTTCAGATGCTGAGATTGTGGCTAGTGTAAGACTTTGTTTAGAACATGAAGTTTATATTTTAAGGACAATGCAGGTGCGAAATGATCTAAAAGGTAAAGGTATCGGTCGTCTTCTTTTGCAACGCTTTCAGGAACTTACTGATGAATTGAGAATTGACCGAGTCTATTGTATTTCCTATGACCACTTAGAATATTTCTATGGAATTATTAATTTTATAAAAATCGACTCTGCGGAAGCTCCTGATTTTTTAGTTCAAAGAGTTAACAACTACCGCAATCAAAATCCTTCAAAAAAATTCATTTTAATGGCTAGATGACACTTTTTTTAATGCTTTTTTATTTGATTGAAATCAGAATTTAATGATGAAAATTAGTATGACTTTATTTTTGCTGCTGTGCGGGTTTCTATCTTATGGTTCTGACGTTTCGATAAAAGGTAATAAAATTTTATATGAAAATAAAGAGCTGCATCCAGGTTGTTTACGTGAAATTACCTCAAGGCTTAATGGTGATGTTGTAGAAATCGTTGAAAATTCTGTTTTTATATAACTGCAGAAGGCAAAACAGCCGAAGCGACAGTGGTTGGGTTTAAGAAAATTGGTGAAGTTTTAAAAGGCACTGTGAACTGGCAAGAAAAGCTGAATGAAGCTTTGAAAAGTCGAAAAAATACAGAAAAAAAATCTAAAAATAAGTCGGAGTTAATTTGAGCTACAATCTACCAAAAGACTATTCTATCATAGAAGTCCCTGCTAAAGAGTTTTGGAAACTATGCGAAAAACCTGCAAGAAAAATATTTAGTGATAATCTTGATTATTACGGAACTGATTTAATTGATACGAAATCAGAAAAGAAAAAATTCAATAAACTGACACAAGAATTCGATAGCCCTAAGCACTACAAAATTTTTCTGGTTTTGTTCTATAAAACGAAATTAGTCGGTTGGTCGTGGGGTTATCAGCAAACAGCATTAACATTTTATATGTGCAATTCTGCGATAGACCCCAAGCATCGTCGGAAGGGATTGTACACGCTATTGATGAGCGAAGTTGTTCAAAGAGCCACTGAAAAAGGGTTTCAGTGTATTTCTAGCCGTCACATCATAACCAACAATGATGTGATCATCGCAAAGCTGAAAGCCGGGTTTAAGATAACCAGTTTTGAGTTATCAGAAAGATTTGGCACCATGATTCTGCTAAGTCATTTTACTCAGAAAATTCGACATGATATTTTGGACTTCAGATCAGGATTTAAATACCCAGACAAAAAGATGAAAAAGATCTTTAAGTTGTAAATTTAGTTTACCACAGCCCGCGAAGAGAAAAATAAACATTCTTCATGGATCCCTTATTGTATCGATCGACAAGACCTGAACCGTAGTCGTCTTCTAAATTAATAGCGGTTTGGCGATAGGTTGTTTCTAAAATGAATCGGTCGCTGATAACAAATCCTAAGCCAGCTTGATAGCCAAGTCCGCCCGTAGCTTTTGAATTTATTCCCGACGAACTTGGTGTCACTTTAAAAAATGCATAGTTAATTCCTACGGGAATATAGAAATTTCCCCAGCGGTAGGCAGCATTCGTTTGCAGGGTTGTCGTCTGAAGTTTTGCCGGAGTCGTGATGATCAAGCGGTACGAGCCAGTGTTGTTTTTGTAAGTGCTTTCTGTAACTTCTTTGTCTGGCTCATAATTTATGATTCCAATAAATCCCCATGAATTCTGCTGAAGATTGCGCAACTCTAGATCAAAAGAAAAACTATTCTTATACGTCACTTCGGCTGTGCCAGGACCACGTATGACGTCGTTGGCGTCTTCATATTGAATAACTGTCTTTTGCACCAATGAAAATCCGCCGCCAATACGCCATTTTGAACTGCCGAACGAAGATGAAGATGGCGGAGCCGATGGTCCACTGCCCCAACCGCCGCCCGAGCTGCGGCCTCGCTGTGCATGGGATGAAATAGAAGCTAAGGTGAGTAGTAAGATAATAGCTGAATTTTTGATAAGATAACTCCCGTTGTTCAGCCTATAGTAACTCAGTTGATTCAGGTTTCAATCTTGGACGCGACTTAGGTGCTTTGGGAAGCTGACAAGTGAACCAAAATGACACTTAATTTCTGCTAAAGACGATATCGTGACTTTTCAGAGCCAAATTTGAGTTGATTTTAAAGCTGTGCATCGTAGACAATATAAGTATGGGGTTTATTCTTTTTGTTTTGCTCAGTTTCGCACAAATGTTTTCAATTACAGCTTATGCTGAGATCATTTTTCCGTTTCCTAACGTCCAGCACAACGAGGCAGAATTTAAGCAAAAGACACTGGAAGCAAAAAAAGAAACGCTTGAGAAAGTATTTGTGCAGTTTACAAAGGATTATAATCAACAGTTTAAAACTGATAACAACATGATCACTCAAGACGTTATCAGCGCTGAAATCATGAAAGCCAACATCAGCCAAATTACAAAAGGCTCTGAACAAGAATTAGATCAGCCTATCGAAGTCCATACTGAAAATATTAAATCGACCTATGATTACATAGCCAAACAATTTTACGAGTATGAATTGACCGTGCAAAAAAGTAATCCATTACCAGCTGCTCCGAATTTCCGAAATCTTGAAATAGTTTTTGCGGTTTTAATAATTTTATTAGCTGGAATTTTATATTTCATGACTTATAAAAAATTGCGCATGGGTGAACACAAGGAAAACGGTTTTTCTGTTGTCGAAGTTCTAGTTGCTTTAGGACTTTTATCTATTGTTGGGGTCGGCACTTCCACGATGGTGTTTAATATGATGAGTTCCAATAATTACGTGACTATGGGAAACGCTGCTTTAAATTTGAGAACCGAATTGACTTCGATTCTGAGTGATGACCGGGCGTGGGTAAACACAATCAATGACACCACTGTTAACCCTGATGCAAGCAGTGCATTTGGCTGCCTGAGAGCTGGCACGGCTTGCGCAGCGGGGGTTTATCCTTTTACTCCGAAGCTGGTTAACAACACACTTTTTCGAACGACCTATGATCCACAAACCTTGGCCGCGCGTGGATTTAACGCGAACGGTGCCGTTTGTAACACGTATAGTGCAGCGGTACCAAATGATTCCTGCCCAGTAAGATATACGTTTACCTGGCAGCCCATTTGCCCCGTTGCTGGTCCTTGCATTAGGCCTCAGGTTAGAATTCGTCTTATTTTTAATTTCAGTGCGACAAACAAATATGCTCAGTTAAATCCGGAGCGTTATGGAAACGACAACATCGTTCTTGGCAACCAGGCTTCTATGTATTCCGAATCTTCATGTATATTGATGGGCGGAGCATGGAATTCGGCAACTCAGGTTTGTACGCCTGCAAAAGTTATTATCACATGCGTTAGGTCGTCGTATTCATGTGTTCCAGAAGCAACTTGCGCAACACTTTCAGGAGGAAGCACACCCACGTGTGGTGCCTATGACGGCGTAAATTGCACGTGCTCTGTTTTCATCTCAACATGCACCGCCAATGGCACTTGCTCTTGTCCGCCGCTAAATCCAACGATGACTGGCAATTCGTTTGTGCCTACGTCTCCGGTTAGCCCGTCTGCATATTCAGTCCAAACTGTTTGCCAATAAAAAAAAAGATTCAAATAAAAAATCTGCTAATTACAAACAAATAGGGTTGGATTCCAAGTTTTACTAAAATTAGCACACAGAGCAGCTGCCCGTGCTGGATCTGGAAGACCTCTAATAAAGTTGGTGCTATAAAGACTTTGACCGACAGTTGTATTTAATCTTTGCGTACCTGGACCTGGTGAATGCGCAGCGCGAATTTCAATTCGAATATTTGTACCAACACAGGGACCCGCAGGGCAAATCGGTCGCCACCAAAAGGTATATCTTAATGGGCACCGGTCGGATGGAGTTACTGTGCTGTACGTGTTGCAAAGGTCGCCTTCAGGCGAAAATCCTTGAGTCGGATTTGTGACCGGATTGTATCCGCCCAGAAACAAAGTGTTATCTATACCGCGAGGAACGAACTGAGTAAAACCCCCACCGAAAGCTGCACAATTTGTTCGGGTCGCGATACAAGACATCGATATATTAGCTGCCGTCGTGTTCCGCCATGCAATATCGTCGCTTATTAAGCTAAAAAAAGTATCTGTTAATTGCTTGGCATTCAATTTTACCAGTTGGTTGTTTAAGTTTTTCTTATTGTAGTCTGATAAAGCTAAGAATCCGGTACTAATTGCTAGAACCAATGCGGCGACGAACATGGCTTGCAAAATTCCCAAGCCACTTTCATTGGATAAATAATCCAGACGATGTGATCTTAAAAAATAAAATTTTAACTTCTTATTCATTTTTCAGAAATCCCTAACGTTAAAATAAATGTTTAATTCAATTGAACTAGCACTTATTACTTCTATTATAATAGGACCGATGGCTGCATATATCAAAGCCCTTAATCACTTTATAAATAATCAGTTCAATGACAGTGATCATTCTTATTCTTTTAACCAGTATCACTTTTTCCAAAAATGCATAGCCCTTTATATTTTATTTCATTTTATGTCTTTGGTAATGAACATTTACAGTCTTTTGAGCCTTTTTGAGATTTTTCTTATTTTAACCACTTTGACGGGTGCTGCGTTGATCTTCTTCGACATTAAATCTCAAATTGCGTCACTTATTTGTTGGTTCTCTATGGTTTTTTTCTGTTTTGGTAATTTGGCTGTGTACGGACTGAATCATGATTATATTGGTTGGCTTTTACTGGCCTTGGCGGCAGTCAAAACTGACAAACACAGTATTCAGTTCCCAAAAATAATAAAAACAGCAGCATGGCTAATCCTGGGTTTTGGATACATGGCCTCAGGCTTAAACAAGCTGTTTCTAACGGATTTTTGGGTCAACGGAACTGCGCTGGAACTGCTATATGCTAAATCACCTGTATTTTTTAAATATGAAATTTTAAATACAGAAACTGGTTCCAGTATTCTACAAAGCTTAACCTGGTTTGTTTTAGTTCTGGAAGTGTCATTCTTAATTTGTCTATTTAACCGATATTCGAAAATTCTAGCTTATTTCTTTATGACTCTGACACATTTGTTCATTGCAACCACCACGCAAATGACCGAAGTGTCGTTGTCTGCTTTAGTTTTTCATGTGTTTGTTTTTGAAACAGAATGGCTTCACAAAAATTTTTGGATGAAAAATGAACCATAACTTTTCCATTTACAAAAAAGCCTACATTATTTTTTTGATTGTCATTGGGTTGTCAAATTCATTGTTGTACTTTTTTTCGGTCGGCTACCGAAAATCACAAGGGTTATCGATGCATTCGTTAAGGCCATTTTATGCGATCGGAACATCTCCGTTACCACTGGTCTTTGATACAAAATCATATTTTAGTTCCATTTTTATAAAATTTAATTATACAGATGGTACAAACCAAACTATTGGGATGGATGCAAATTTTTTGCAGTCACTGAATTTTGGTCATCATCTTAAGTTACACGTAGCGCGGTATTCATTTACTGGATTAGTTTTTGAATCAAAAAAACTTAATTCAGTGTATTGCAACATTGATTTTTTTCAGAACCGAGTCGCTGAGAAAAATATTTCTTCTTTTACTATTTCAACTTATTACAATGAAACTGAGGATAGTCAGAATCAAAAGCTGCTTACGACGTTGACGAAGAACTGTCTGCTGAACTTGTAGAATACTTTTCGATCATGTGATTAAAAATCTTTTTCTCGAAGAACCACATAAAAATGAAAGCAAAAGATGTAAGTAGAATAAGATACAGCGGAGAATTTGTGCTTTTAAAATAGCGGATACTTGATCCGCCTGCAGCAAATCCAATATGCAAGGCAATCGCTCCGGCAATGACCGATTTTAAATGTATTTTTAATTTATCTGAAAACAGCAGAGTCTTGGCGTTTAGTTTTAATGAATTAAGACTTTTGTAATCACGTCTGACGCTAATAACTGTGAAAACAGTGCTGAACAAAAATAAAAATATATTCAGCTGTAACAGTGAGTAAATCGAAACGGCAACAGTAAAGAAAATTTGGGAAATTACGAAACAAAAAGCAACTTGGGTTAATTTTCTGAATGTTTCGGGGTTTTTAAAAAAAACGATGATGGCAATAAAGCTGGGTGTAAAACAAAGATGGCTAGCTAAAAATAAAAACGAATAATAAATATAAACGAATTCAACTTTCAACTCGGGGCGCAGTACCTGAGGTAAACGTAAAACTAAAAGGGTATTTACAAAAGAGCTTACGAAAAGCATTAATATAGAAAAAAAATAGATCAGACCCATTTTTCGGTGCAGTAAGCTTCCCTTTTTTAGAAATACGATACCCCAAAATAAAACAAGTGCGAAAAAACCGGTCCAAATGTGAATATTCAAAAAAACATTTCGAACAGTTACCAAGTTAGAATCTCCGATTTATGTTTAGTTTGGGTTGTTACAGTTCACATTCAAATATTGCATACTTTGCTTAAAATTGACAATGACTGTTACTGAGCGAACCTTCTTTGTAATGAAACTGAGTTTTGATTCCGTACAGAAAAAATACTTCACATTAGGTCTTACCCAGGCTTCTGGATAAAATTTTGCGAACATCAGCATTCTTACAAAATGTAGTTTTCGATTATCTGGGCCCTTGATTTGCTCGACGACATACTTATCTAAGAAGATATCTTCCGTGGACGAATCGGTATACTTGACTCTGAGTAAAACTTTGGAAAAAAAGTGATTGTGATCAAACACCAAAGGCATCGGGCTGAAAAAAACATTTAGATTGCGTGTTTCTAAACCGATCGGGTTTCCGGCAACTAGCGCACTAACCGCAGTTAGCAGGGAAAAATGCAGAATAATAAAGAAAAACTTTTCTTTCGATTTTTTTAAAAAATGAGTCATATAATTTTTAACCAATTTTTTTGAAATAAAAATATCAAACAAATTAAGTTTGCAGAAGCAACCTCAGACATTCGTGTTAAGAAAACAAGACTTATGAAAAAGACGACGGTTGAAAGGCGGGTGATAAATTTTGTATATTTATTAGCTATCAAAAAAATGTAGCCAACTTCTAGAATTAATACTGCATAATTAAATATATTAAAAAATAAGGGGTTGTTTTTGATGAACTGAGATAGCAATTCAGATTTGTATATCGGCGATACTGCAAAAAACTCGTAAATAGCCCAACCAGAGCGCCAGTCCTCGGATTCAAGTACTTTATTTACTCCACTTAAAAACAATCCGAACACAAAAACGGAGTAAACCGAATAGTAGACATAGTTAGGCATGATCCAGTTAATATTCTTTTTATTTTCATCGGGTATGAAAAGTGTTGTGAAGACCAGCATAGATAAAAAATCAACGTTGATGCCGTAAAAAATCAACTGCATCTTCATCAATAAACCATAGAATCCAATTAATAAGAGGACGGCAAAAACTTTTCTGTAGATTCCCAGAGCAAACATAAAGCTAAAAAATGCCATGAAATAAAAAGTATACGGATGCAGTGCTGTCATTTGTGTCGCCGAGTACTTGATCCAATTTAAATCATCGCTAAATGGTATCCATTGCAAAAAATTTTGAGTTAAATATAGTCCTAGAATGATTCGAAATAGAATAAAATGCTTTTTGGTGTAGCCTTGAAGCGCTTCGCTGTTTAAGTAGGAATCAATTTTCGGTAGAAAAGACATAATTCTTAATGCAGCCTAAGCCGATAAAGTTACAAACCGTCACTAGTAACGGAAGCATTGTTGGTAAAAACGGAACGCCAGAATCCAAATAGAAAAATAGAGCACCAATAGTATCATTACCACCAATCCATAGAATTCCAAAAAATTGAATAAACCAAGCTATTTTAATTCTATCCAATAGAAAAAATATTATATTTATAAGAGTGAGCAGGCCGGCCAGAAACAAGTTGTACGGGCCAATTTTAGAAAAGTAGAACATGATGGTTGAATTAGATTCTGTTGGCATTGCGATCCAGATTCGGATGGAATTAAACATGGGTGTTAGCGCAGCTAAATAAAGTAAAAAAAGCCCTACTTGTGCAACTCTTTTTTTATGCCACAACAGCATGCTTGAGTTCACTTTGATCTTTGAGGTAGTTTACAATTGTAAATGCCAGGCAAACTAAAGACAAACTTACTAGCGGAGCAAATCTGTTCTGCTGATATCTTAAAATAGTATCGATAAGCGCTATCGAAAAAGAGAAAATAATTTGCTGTTTCGCTATATTTGGCGAAGTTTGTGGATCAGTGAGCATAAAAAACGAATACAACTGCAAACCGGGCCCCAACAGTGGCAGCATCATGACCATGAAAGAAACAGGTAACAAAAGCGATTTGATAAAAGCAAACAAAACAAAAAAGCCTATAAATGAAACGGATACAATCCAGCGTTTAGCATAAACTGAAATACCAATTCCTAACAAAATGAAGATGACGCTGAATAAAAGTTGCCCACCCCATCTCATTGCATGAAAAGTACTGATATCCTGGAATGCGTAACAGACTATGAGCAATGCAAAATTCGTCGGATTAAAAATATGTCGATTTTTGTACGTTAATAAATGCTTAGTTACCATTGCTAATGCAGAAACTAAGAAATACATCCATAGATAGGCTGAATCGAAAAGAAAGAAAATGGCAAAACCAGTAATCAGCCCACCCAATGTCAAACGCCACTGTTTCGTGCGTAGATAGAAAAATATTGTATCTAAAAGAAAACAAACACCAACGGATAGAGCATACTGGGGAAGACCTCTGCCGAATCCGGGAGTCACCAATGCATAAATTGAATAAGCACCCCAAATAAATACGCCGAAAAAAACAGGCGATGTCCAATCTGGCCAACTTATATTAGAATTTAATTTACTGAAAAAATTTGAGCTCAAAACTGAAATTTTGATCATTCAGCACCCTCTGATACTATATGGTACAGGTTTGTTTTCATATTATCAATTCTTTGAACATAACCACTGGGCCAGAAAATATCGACGTAAACTGTATCCTTTTGTGATTCACCCAAACCAAAGTGCAAGCGACTGTCACTTTGAGACACATATCCATTATACGGGGCAACCTCTTGTGTTAAAAATTCAGGTAGTCCAACAGTGTTTGTATAGACTTTGATTTTCGCGCCGATGGCATCACGATTACTTTTCGTGCCGATAAGTTTAAAACCAATCCAGTTGTTTTTATTCTTTTGTTCCGACTGAAAAAGATACGTCTTGTTTTTTTGATTTGTGACGACTAAGCCCATGTTTCCATTGCTTTGAATATCTAAACTTGCGACGCCACGACCATTTAATTTTTCGCTATCTATATCGAAATGTTCAGCTGAATCATAAAAATTATTATTTTTATCGTTTATAAAAAAGCAGTCTCGTTCATAGCCAGACAAATTAAATGAAGTCATATTTGGCCATTGATTGGCTTCCATAGATAAAGATCTAGGGGCAGATGACAAAATACCCAAAAAATACCAGTAATCTTTTTTTGACTGAAGTGCTTCTGACGTCGCAAATCCATTAGAAACATACAGATCGGAATAACCATCATTATTCATATCGACGAATTTAGCACCCCAAGCCCAATCGCAATCTTGAATTCCCCTTTGCGGTGCTTGATCTGTAAATTTGGTTTTATCATATTGCCACAGGTTGTTTCCATACGGGTAATAACCTTTACGATGTACATGTGAAACAAAAACATGTGGTTTTTTTTCTCCAGGAAAAAAAGTATGCTCAACAGACATTCCACTTTTTGCCAAATAATGATCGATCGTGGTATCCGAATATTCATAGGCTATTTGGCTTGCTTTGTTCGGCTCTGCCGGAACTTTTGTATAGACTCTGTCTGTATTAAAATCTGTCGCAAACCATATATCGGATTCACCGGTGCCACGAAAATCACCCACACCGATGGCGTTTGTAAATAAACTTTCTTTTTGACGATCTAGTAAATTAGCTTTTTTAAAATTACATTGTCCATTGTTTTTAAAGACAATTGTTGGCGCACCATTGGTTGCAGCCACAAATCCTCTGGGTAGATTATCACTTTTTGAAAAGCCATTTCCTGTTGTCCCAGAGTAAATGATATCTAAATTGCTATCTTTATCGTAATCAAAAATATTTGCAGACACGGCTGCGACACAAGCATTAGAATCATTTGAAAAAGGTATTTGCATATACTTTTTATTTTCTGCACTTTGTTTATAAAGCTTCGGGCAGGTTTCAGTAAGAATCAATACTTCTTGGATTCCATCATTATCGCAGTCAAAGAAAAGCGATCTAAAAGTAACCCCATTCACATTTAAATTTGCAAGACCATATTGATCTGCTTGGTCTGTAAAAGTTCCATTTTTTTGGTTGATGTAGAGAACGTTTTTTTCTTGGTGTTTTGTATTTGTTAAGTAAATATCTGGGTAATTATCATTATTTATATCAACGACAGAAACAGATGAACCCTGCGACGACAGCCACAGCGCAACATTTTTCAGTGCGCTTATTTCTGGATTTTCTTGTCGATGAATAAAATCGACTCCAGATTTTTTGGTAATGTCAGCCAATACAAAATCGGGCTTGGTTTTGGAGTCCAGATAATTTCTGGCTAAAGAAGTTTTTGAAAAATATCCGCGCGCTACTAGAAAAATACAAAAAAAAAGTATTCCTAGACGTGCAATACTTTTATACTTAACATCGGAAAATGACATTTATTTTACCTTTAGGATTATTTTTGTATCTTATAGCAATTGGGTCACAATTCATTTTAAATGTAAAGTTATTTGATTCATATTACTTCAAAGTTTTAACAGGTTATGAAACACAGATTTCACAATTTTTACATTTTCTAAACGCGAATAATAATGTCATAGAAAAAGCCCCAATTAGTAGTTTGTTAACCAGTGAGTCCTACGTAAATGTCGTGACACACTACAGTCTGGTTACGAATCTTTATTCAACTTTGGTGCTGGGCATTTTGTTTGTGGGTATTTTGATTAGAAAACTGAACCTATCACTTTACTTTATGAGTCTGCTGGTTTTATTTTTTTCGATTTATCCAAGTTATCATTTTTCTAAAAACCTGAAATCAAGTTTTTCATATATCCATAGCCTGTCAACCTGCAGCTATATCGCTTTAAGTGCGTCTCTTTTTTTACTTGGAATACAATTGTTAGTTCAATATCGGAAAGTTAAATCTTTAGGGGTTTAAACCTTTCTGATGCGCTTGCTAGCTGATTCAAATTCGCGAATTTTATATCTTTAAGATACATGACGACCTCGCCAAATTCATTTGTTATGTAAGCATCTGCAGTCACATCAGTATTTGAAATTCTAACATTTTCTTGTTGGCTGTACATTTTCTCAGTCAGCAAGGTTTGGTCGTAGACCGTCACGGTTTGAATTGATTTCGGTATGGAGTATTGATTTGTTTTCCACTGGGCTACTAGGCCGACGGCTTGATTACAGATTTCTATCATCGCAAACAAGCGATCATACAGTGGCATCTCGGTACAGCGGGGAAGTTCTGATAGATTAAATTCAATAAGTAATTTTTTTTTGTTTGGCTCGACCCAAAAAAGATCAGTGTATTCGAACGATCTTATTGTTTCAATAATGGTGCCGCGCAAATTTGCAGCATCCAGCCTATGAACATATTTGGGAATCTGTTTAAATATTGTTTGAAGTGGAGTCTTTAAGTCTTGGATTTTTCCTTCAGAGTGCATGAATGACGTTTTCAGTTGAAACGAAATATTCTCAACACTACGTTCGATGTCTAAATTTATTTTTGATTCTGTTTCATCAACAAAAATAAAATTGTGGCCCTGAAAATTTGAAGCTTGTGGTATCTTTCCCCAGATCGAGTAACCCAGCTGCATGAATAAGGCTATCATATTTGATGCGGCAATAATGGGTTTCCCGGAAAGGCAATGGTCGCGCAAATAGGGTAAATTTAAAAGTGTCAAACCGGTTAAGTTTAGGTGTCTTCCAATTAACGGTGTTTGCATAGAAGGTAGGAACTGTCTAAATGCCTTACGATCTACACCACTGGCATAATATCGAATGTAAGAGTTATCATCCAAGATATTGATATTTGAAGCTCTTTGACTTAAAGATTTCCAAAAAAAACTGACGCCTTCTGATCGGCTTAAATAAGTTAGCCCTATGAAATTAATAAAAGATTGAATTGGTGAATTTTCAGTTATAAAACCAACTTTATCCCAGGGCGGCCAGCGTATGGACTGAAATCGTCCACGATTTTCAAAACGGTCGAAAAGATGACTTACCATATCCACATAAGAATTAGCTAAAGCGTAAACAGCCTGGCCTGTATTGCCAAAATAACCTGTGGAAGATGAAAAAGAAACGACATGGCGTATGTCAAACTTTAGAAATGCTTTTGAAATATTTGAAATGGCCTCGGCCTTGGTGTCTAATTCCATCAGTCTAATATCACGTGGACAATCGACCAAAACTTTGTTGATCACAATTCCAACAGTGTTTATTAGCAATGCAATGGGGCCATTTTTTACTATTAATTTCTCAATGAGTTTTAAAATTAGATCTTCGTCACGTGCATCGCTGGAATAATATTCACAATGTATATTTTTATTTTTTAATTGCTGAAGTTTTTGAACAACATCAGCATCGGTAGTTAATTTGCGACCTACTAAAACGACTTTTAAATCAAGATTGGGATCCAAAGACTGAGTGATTTCCCAACCTATGCCTGAATGACCACCAACGATGACAACATGAGATTCCCGACTTAGACAAAAAGATTTCAGCTCGTCATTTTTAAGTTTACCATCGTCATCTTTGTGATCTTCATCAACTGCTGATTCGACATATCGCAAGCCATCAACATATCTGATATAGATTGCGTTTCCATCCAGGTGATTCAGTACAGTTTCATCAACAAAGCTTTTCAGCCGAGAATTAATAAGTTCTATTATTTGACAACCGATGCCTGACTGCTCAAGCCCCCAAGACGTTAAAAAAGACCTTAACAATAAAACGGCAGGGTGTGACTTTTCAGTTTCAAAAATGAACTGAAAAAATATGTCTTGTTGTTTTGAATATTCCGACAGATTTAATTCTGCAAAAAAATGCACCACATCTGAAATCCAGGTTTTCAATATTTTTTCCGATGTTTTAAAATATTCTGTATTGATTTCGGAATTCAAACTAAACTTTACCTGTATTATTTTTCGGTGTTGAGCCGGTAATTTCAAAAAATTGTGGATTTGACTTCTTATTTCCAAATGCGCCTGAACATCTGTGTATGAAACATTGAGTATAACTTGCTCGGACTGAAGCTGCTTTATGAAGTTTGATAGCGGTTGGAGTTTCCAATCCGTTTTTTTGAATTTATATTCGCTACTGAACTCGCTAGTTTGTTCAACACTTGCAGACAGCGATGATTTGTACTGGTGTTCGAAGTACTGCAACACATCATCCACTGTCGATAAGTCAGAAATGCGCACATTTTGATTCTGAGCTGAGTTTTTTATTCCAGAATCATCTAAAACTTTAAAAATAATTTCAGCTTTTCGAATTGAATCAATTCCTAAATCTTCTTGCATGCGATCTTTAATTGTAAAGTTATCAATTTCGTAGCCGGTCACAAAGTTGAGTGCCTTACTGAAAAGATTTAAAAATTTACCGCTTGATTTCGTAGCTGTGTCTATTTTATTTTTAAGGCTTGCAGGAAGCACATCTTGAACAGTTCTAGCCCGAAATATTTTTTTGCCTTTATCAATGTCAGATATAAAATCGGTAAGTGTTTTGCTAGGCCCAATTTCTATAAAATTGATGCAACCTTGTTGTTCCAAAATTTGAATCTGCTTCAAAAAATTGACTGGGTTTCGCATCTGATTTTTTAGATGTATTTTTAAATCGTCATCCGAAAAATTATCCATTGAAATAAAAGCTTGGTTCACAGAAGACAAAATGGGGATCGAAGGCAAACTTGCCCTGTATGCAGAGGCATCGATAAATTTATTAAAACTGACTAATGCAGGCTCTAACAGCTTGCAGTGATAAGGATATTTTATGTTTAGTCGGATACAAGCAATTGCTTTTGATTTAAAAAGTTTAACCACATCTGTTACATGCTGTGGTCTTGTGGAAATGACACATTGGTGATTGCTGTTGATATTTGAAATGTAGAATAAGTCTTCATTTGGTAGCTGCAATAGCTGTTCATAAGAACATCGAACAGCAAGCATTTCGCCAAGATTATTTAAAAACACTTCGTTGTCTCGACTGATCAAAATATCGATTGCATCTTCAAACTGAATGGTTCCAGAAGAAACTAGACAAGCGTATTCACCAAAGCTGTGTCCAGTTAGTATAGAAGGCTGAATTCCTAGTGTGCTAAGTAGCTTGAATAAACCAACTTGCAACGTAAGAAGTGCTATGTTTTTTTCACTTGTTGAAATTGCATCTAGATTTTCAACTTCATTGAATATGTATTCAGAGCTGGGTCTGAATCCTTTTTTTTTCATCAGCACATCAGTTATGGCAAACTGAGACTGTATTGTTGAACTTTTTAAAAAAAGATCCTTCATCATTCCTGGATATGAACTTCCTTGGCCTGAGAACACGAAGGCTCTTTTAGAGTAATCTAATCCAGAGTAATCAAAGATATTCGTGTTGTACTGGCCGAAAAAATATCCTTTTTGAACAGTACTGGTCATAATAGAATTTCTCATGATAGATCCGTCGGGACCAAGCCGGTTACAATTTTTTTAAATATGGGAAGCTCTGCTTTGGTAGAAAAATCTTTGCTGGATAAAAGCTGCACTTTAATACCGGACCTGACATAAAAACCAGAGTCTTCACTGTATTTTTCTACCGAGTGTATTAGAAACACGCACGAATTGTGGACCGCTATCAAATTGGATGCAACCACAATTCCGGCAGATATAGATGCCGTATCTGCATCAATATGAAAGTTTAATCCTTGAAATCCATTTAATTTTGCGGCACGCCCCGCAATTAAATTGTTAAGCGTTGTGGGGCCCGTATCTTCGTTGAAGACAGGTAAATCTTTTTTATAATCCTGCACCTTACTTTTTAACTCATCTGAAAGATTCTTCTGATTTAACAGAAGCTCTGATGCAAGATTCATCATTAAATTTACAGGTTTTGTTAATGGTAGCGCACCTGTTGATATGCAATGTATTTCTTTTTTATCAGATTCCGAAAAGTAAATTTTAAACTTCTGAATCAAATGTTCAATTCCTAAAAATCCAGACAGGACGGTAAGGTCGTAATTGATAATTGTTTTCGGTGGAATTCTAAACTTGGTTGTTTCAAGAAGCTTCGGAATTTCATCGAAATTTATTTCAACTTCGGCGTTTAACAATATGTCGCTGGCAGCAATTTCACTTTTATTTAAAACTAAACTTTCATTTCCATTGTATTCTGCTAAATGCAGATGAAAATTAGTTCCACCAAATCCGAATGAGGAAACGGCAAAGTTCAATTTTTTATTTTTTTCCAGTTCGATAACATCTTTGTTTACATAAAAATCTGTTTCTACGTAGTGGGGAAATGATTCAAATCTTTTATTCGGCGGAATTTTTCTAGATTTTATAATTTCAAGACACTTTATGACTGAAGCTGTTCCGGCTGCAGCTATGGTGTGTCCTATATTCATTTTTACCGAGCCTATCGGTATCTTTTTATTTTTTGTGCCGTAAAACTTTTGCAACGATTGAATTTCTACTCGGTCGCCGATCACGGTACCTGTTCCATGCGCCTCTATATAATCCAAGTCTGGCTTGTTGCCTGATTTATTGTACACACGATCATACGCGTGCATTTGACCTTCTACGGTCGGCTCGGTGGGGCTGCCTTTTAGGCCATCGCTAGATCCTTGGCAGTTTTCAATCACGCCAAAAACATTTAAGTTTTTTTCGATCGCAGTTTCTAGTCGGCACAGCATAAGCATAGCGACGGCTTCACCAGGATTCATTCCTTTGGATTGCAGATCGAACGGATTCATTTTGACTTCAGATAGTACGCCCAGTTTTGAAAACATAACCAATAAAAATGCAGACAGATTGATATCAATTCCGCCAGTTAAAACATAATCAGCTTGCCTTAGTCGAAGCCGCTCTTGGGCAGTATTAATTGCTGCAAAGGATGATGCGCACGCGGCATCGATAAGAAAACTATGGCCCTGAACATTGTATTTCGAAACAATTGGCGCAAGCAAGGAAGTCGCAAGGGCATATTTATTTCTTGGAACATTAATTTTCTGGATTATATCAATAACTTTTTTGTAATCTGGATCAGATTTTTTTAGGCCGATATTCTTTAAAATAATATCTTCTTTAAGCCTTTCAATATTTTCATTATCGACCGATGTGCAACCCAAAATTATATCGGTTCGCGAAAAATCTATTTTTGTCTGAATGCAGTCAACGGTCTGTGACGCTGCTTCTAAAGCAAAAAGCTCTGTGCTGGTATGGTCTGCAATATTTAAATTGAATTTCAATGCATACTTATGAGTAAGTTGTCGGTCTAAAAAAGCGCCCATGAAGCTGTAAGAACGGTTTGGTATTTTCGCATACTCTTCAGTTTTTTTTTCAGCCATAAATAAGTTTAACTGGCTGTAAAATCTGTTTTCTTCAGGCGGAGCTGAAAAATCATGAATTGACTGTCTGCCAGATAATAAATTATTAAAAAATTCTGTCGGGTTTTGTGCTTCAGGAAAAACTCCACCGTAAGATACGATAGCTATTTTTTCCATTGGATTTAATTAGACCTTGATTTTAGTATTATAAATGCAACTGCTAGGCCTAGCAAAACCAAAACAACAATTTTTGTCATTCCTGATTTTGTGGCTGCAGCCGTTGTCACAGCTGCCTGCTGTTGTGCCGCAGGCACGGCCTCGACGGTTGTCTGTTGTTGTACTACAGGAGTCGACGAAACAGCTGCAGTATTCGATTTGCTCTGCTCTTGCAGAATGCCAATCGTATTTTTTAATTCGGCGACCTCAGCTTGCAAAGCCGCAACCTTGGTGGTCAATTCTAAATTTTTTGTTTCGGCTTCGACCTGTTTTTGTTTCAAAGTTGTGATTTCGTCCATGGTCAGTCCTAAAAACTTAATTTGATTAACTGTTTCTTTCTTAGCTAAATCATAAGTCTTTACAGCGAAGTCATCATATTGTTTTTTTAATGCCTGCAATGTTGTTAACCGTCCATCAATAAGCTGTGCCTCAGTCGCCAAATCGACTGACTTTAGAACTTGAGCAAGCGTATCTGGATGAATCGGGTTTATAGAAACTTTGTTCTTTGAGCGGAATTCAGAGTTATAGGTCTCGGTGTAAGTCCTTAAAATTTTCTTAGCAACTTCGCGCCGACTTTGCAGGCTGACCTCGGCCGTTTTTTGTTCTTCAGGAGTCAGTTCGGGGACTACTGGATCTGGAAATATAAGTTCGGCAGCATTTAGAACGCCAAAGGCAAAACTTGAAATCAAAAAAAGTGATATAAAAGATTTTTTTAACATGTTAAAATTTTAATATGAAGGTCTTTGATAGCACAATACAATTTAGCGGAATAAATTCAAAAAGTCTGACGAACTCTCTGAATATTTTGTACACGGTCTCATTTTTTTGTTTTTACTATTCCCACATATCGACGTGGACCGAATTTCAGACGCTAAAATCTTTTAATTCAGTTATTTATCCAGTTTTTTTGTGCCTATCTGTGTTTTTTTTACTGCTAAGCGGCGCAAACTTTAGGTTAAATACGTATAACGCACCCGGAGAGTCTGCTCAGACTGAAAAATACAGAATACTTCCGTTTGTTACGATAATTTTATTTGGATGTTCAATAAAGTCTATGTTGTTGTTTGGATCGCACCAGTTCTTCAGATGGGAAGCGCCCCATACAATTTTAACCTGCATTTTACTCATTTTCTTGCTAAGTCAGTTTCGACTTTACATGGTTTATTTACTGTTTCTGATTGTTATTTTTTTTCGCCTAGACCTTTTCGAGATTTTAAACCCTGTTTTATTAAAGCTAACAGATTCAGAGTTTATATTTTCTGCCGTAGCTGACACTATAATTTTAAAGTCTTTGATCTTACTTATCTTTTTTTGGATGCATTTGAAACTCAGCAAATTTTTGCATTTAAGATCTCAGGTTAAGCTAGGCTTTTATTTAATTTTTTTGTTAATCAGTTACTTTTGGCTTAGCTCTGGCAGGTATTTTCGATCATCTGAAATTAGTGTCTTCAAATCACTGCCTTACGGAATATTGATTGGCGATAGTCGTGCTTCGCAGCATGCTTTTGGCTTAATATTTTGGTTACCCATAGTCTTTGCTGGCTTTATTCTATCTGACTTGATGTTAAAACTTAAGAATCACAAATTTTTGAATTTCACCTTTTTCATGACATCGTTTTTAATATTGATCTATCTGCTTTATACTTCTGCAACACTGCAAACGAATTCACAATTTTTTTCAGTTGCTGATCTGGGTAACGAATTCATGATGGATCCTGCCAGTTCTAACACCCTACTTTTTTCGTCATTATTTATAACTTTCATTTATGGGCTTCATTATTGCCATCGGCTTCAAGACTTAAAATTCTTTAAAATTATTTCTCAGTCTGTATTTTATCAGTATATTTTTTTGACCCTTTTCGGTGCAAAGATTTGTTCTGAAATTACGTTTTTAGCCCCGAATCATCGATTCACAGTCAGTTTGTTTGTGCTGATATTTTTAGGTGTTGGACTAGCCTATATTATAAATTATATAACTTCTTTTAAAATTGAGTTCACGGTTAAGCCAGGATTCAAAAACAGAAAAGCGATAGCTATGAAAAATGAAAGATAAAGTTTGCAAATATATTCGGTCGGATTATGAACTATTCGTGAAATGTTCTTTGGAAGACCATACTGCCACTAAATTTCACCCCAATGAATTCGAACGTGTTCAGACTATTACGAATGAAGCTGTTCTGCAGCAGCGGGCGAATGCCTATTCATTACTAAAATGCGAAGCGGGCCATTGGGTTGATCACAAAAAAAGTGGAGCTCCAGTTTTAATGAAAAATGGCACGGCTGAAAAGTTTTCAGTTTCTTTTTCTCACAAAGAAACTGCAGTGGCAGCCGCAATTTCAAAAACTGAAAACAAATCTATCGGCGTCGATTTGGAATTGCTTAACACCAGGAAAGATTTTGGTTTTCTTAAAGATAAAATAATATCATCTGAAGAGCAGTTTTTTTTAGATAGAATCAGCATTAGCTACAGCTTGTCAGAGAAAGACACTCCTTTATTCTTTTGGGTTCTAAAAGAAGCCGCCTTCAAAGCACAGTCTGGTCAATTCGAGGTTTCGGATTTTAGAGTTAGATTAAAGGAAAATGAAATTATTTTGTCGTGCCTCTATTCAAAAAACATTTTCGCATCCGAAGTTTTTGTGATTGAAGATCATATTGTTGCTGTTGTCACAACTGAAGAACGTAGATAATCAGTACGGCGTAAACGCCATGTACTGTGGCGCTACAATATTCGCCCAGAAAAAGAATTCATTCTTAAAAGTGACCAACGAAATGCGCGAAGCCCCAGGTTCTGAAATATAAATGTTTCCCACTGAATCAACGGCTATTCCAGTGGCGCCACTTAATGTGTCTGCCACGATTTTGACGCCGGTTGGGGCTGATTGATGGAAACGATAAACCTTTGCGTTTGTGGCTGTGCCTTCAACGACGTAAACTCGGCCATTACCATCTGTTGTGATCATTACAGGCTCTTGAACAGTGTAACTGGGCGATGTCTCGACTCCACCCCAAAGCACTTTGGCAATATCAAAAAGTCCAACCAGCATAATGTCATTAACTCCGAAAGCTAAGGCCGTCGGCCTTGAGCTGTAAGAATTTACAATCTTGTTGTCTTTGATGCGGATGATGTTTTTGGGACCTTCTTGATTTACGTAAACGTCACCAAAGGAATCAACAGCGACCACGCTTGGGGTTAGTAAGCCGACAGTAACGACAGTTTGCACTTTGGTTTCTAAATTGTATTTAAGTACGCGGCTTGTTCCGAATTCGACGACATAAAGATTTTGATATTTATCAATAGCCAGTCCGCGTGGATCGCTAAGTCCCGTGACGAAAGCTTCCTTTGTCGTATCACTGCTAAATTTCCAAATGGTTCCATCGCCGGCAGAAACATAAAGCGGAAAATCATAAAGCGAAGCTTGTCCAACGCGAAGTAAATCAGAAGGATGTTTACCACAAGAAATGACGGTGATCAAAAGAAGTATTAGAGAAAAAAATTTCATCAAAAGGCCATTCCAAATCCAAAGACTGGATAACCATCAGTTTGTTTTATGGGCTCTGAGATTTCGACACCATCTTGCTTGTTGAGCGTTTGCGTTTTAAATTTGTAGCTAGCGTGAAAAAATGGTCCCCGACCTTCTTTACCCGACAGTGGAAAACGTGCGCCTAGCCCGTAAACCAAGCCAGTACCAGTTTCTGCAGCAACAGCACGGTCTGTGTAAGCTCGTTTGGCAGAAATTAAATAGCCAAGTTCCAGATAAAACTTTGAAAGATAGCCTTCAACTTTGATTCCGTAGGCTGAATCTTTTTCGTTGGATCCATGCAAGTCGTAATCAAAAATCGCACCAAACCCAATGCGGTTGTAAGCCCAAACGAATTCAGATCGTGACAAAACAGATGAACCCGAAGGGCCGGCTCCACCCTGTAAGGTTGAGCTATTCAAAATCATAACACCAACTGAAATTATTTTTGTAGCGCCGCCACCAGATTTTTGAGCGTTCACATGCAAACTAAAAGTAAGAAACAAAATCAAAAAGAAAAAGTATTTCATGTTTACCTCAGGGTGCGAAAGCTTTTTGTCGCTGACGTCTGTTGATTAGAACATGAATCAGTGCTTCTCACATTATATTGATAAAACTTGTAAGGTTGAAGTCCAGTTATTTCCACAGAGTGAAACGTTAGTGGTGTCGCATTCACAATTGATAGCGTCGACGGCGCTGTAATGCCGTGACCTGTTTGCGAACTGGA
Source organism: Bdellovibrionales bacterium (assembly GCA_043747425.1). GTDB lineage: Bacteria > Bdellovibrionota > Bdellovibrionia > Bdellovibrionales > Bdellovibrionaceae > Pseudobdellovibrio. Next base: position 5,316 of record JAYTPC010000165.1, on the reverse strand, counting down.
ATTTTCGTTGGTTAACCACTGAACTTTAGCTGACGTCGACGTTATGCTTGTCACCTGAATCGATGAAATGATCGGTGCTGATTTGTCGACAGTACAATCTATCGGGCCCATGACTCCGCCATTTAACGGTGATGTTGGATTATCGGGAACTTCGCAAATTTCAGCTGTGTAGCTTCCTTGTAGCAAAAGCTCTGGTCCGTTTACAGGTACTCCATAAGTTCTGGTCGATGTTGCAGCTTGTCCGTAAACATTGGCTAGTGGACCTGATATCGAAACATTTAGTTTTCCTTGAAGTAATAACTCTTTTATTTTTGAAGCTGAAAGAAGCGAAAGTAAATTAAGTGATACCAAATTAGAGCTGTTGTTTGCAGGTATAGCCGTCACAAAAGTATTCCAGTAAGTTCTAGCCGCTGCATCTGTTGACCACGACTCAACGACTGCAGTTGCGGTTGTTCTATCGAACCCATCCTGATCAATACCGATACCGTTAATAACAATGGCAACCGGATCTGCATTTGTTCTTTTAACCTGTAAAGCAAGACTGCTCATGGAAATGTTTAAATTAGTATAGGAGGACAATTTAGGAAGTTTTGGATCGTAGAAAAACTCAACCGATCTTGGCGTGGTGTATGCCGTTGACCATGACACCGATGGCGAGACAACCGTGCCGCTAAAGGCCGGAGACGAAATTGAGTTTCCGTCATTGTGAATGTACGTGTTTATTAACTTGTAGCTTGGGCTTTGGCTGCAAGTTAAGGCGACTTTGGAAATAGTAAAACCTTCCATGATCAAAAGCGGTCTTGTTGCAGTTGCTGTATCTGTTTGAATTACAGCATCATCGCCGCTTACAACTCGGAGCAGGCCATCTTTTAAAACCCCGTCGATAGTTAGCGGAGTGTAAAGCAGTAATGTCGAAAGATCTAAATCAAACGTGTTTATAACAGAGGCGCCAATTTTGTAATGAGACAAAGCAAAATCCATGTAGTATTGGTTTGCAGTTCCTGTGGGAACTGCTCCGCCTGTACAACCAGGGCAAAAATAATTTCTGTATAAAATATTTGGGCTTGATGGTGACGGATGACCAGTTGGAGGTCTGCCAGTTAAAACTCCATCGACAAAAATACCTTCAGTGTCAGAGGCGTCTCGGGACGTGGCCAGCAGCAAATGGGCCTCGCCGATAGAGTAGTTATTTGGTGGATATGTGAATGCATATTTGAATGGCCACTGTGAATCCGTTGCTACAGTACCTAAACTTCGTCTTGGTCCTGTGAACGGAAGATCGGCCGTGGTCCATTCTGAAATTTCATTTGTGGCTTCAACAATTTTTGTAACTGTATAAATTTGTCCTTGATCTGAACCGTCTGTGCGTGTTCCGCCATCATCAACTGTTGGATCACCAAGGTAAGTTCCGGATGAAAGCTCTTCGGCCTTTCCATCGCAGCCAGACATTTGCGTTAGAAGTAAAGTAAGCAATAGCCCCTTAATTATAGTTTTTTTGCAATGACGTCCCATGGTATAGCTATCGGTTTCTTTTCGAGCAAAATTGAGGTTTTACTATTCACTTTTGATAGAATTCAACCAATTTGATGTGAAACTGAATATGTTTTCAGTGTCTCTGTCTGAGTCATTAAAATAAAACCGTAGCTGTTAAGCGAAATCAAAAAGAATAACTTCGCTTTTATCAAAAGCTGAAATTTGAACGGCGCTCATATTTTCTACCGACACGGCATCACCTGTTGAAACAATTTTTCCGTTGATGTCTAAATGACCGTCGATAACTTGAACCCAAGCACCGTGACCAGGTTTTAATTTAAAATCGAGTTTGTCGCCTTTTTTCAATCGTGAAATATACATATCTGCACTTTGACTCATTTTTATAGAACCATCGCGACCATCTTCAGAAACAACCAGCACCAAAGATTTAGAATTCAAATCTTCTTCAAAACTTTTCTGTCCGTAACCGGGTGTTAAACCAGTTTTGTTCGGTGAAATCCAGATCTGAAAAAAATGGGTCACGTCGTTGGTCTGATGATTGTGTTCAGAGTGTGTTATGCCGGTACCGGCACTTAATCTTTGAACTTCACCTGGCAAGATTACAGTTTCGTTACCCATAGAATCTTTGTGTTTGAGACCACCGTTTTTTACATAAGAAATGATTTCCATATCACGGTGAGAGTGTTTTCCAAAACCTGTTCCGCCATCGATACGGTCTTCATTGATGACACGCAAAGTGCGAAAGCCCATGTGTTTTGGGTCGTGGTAATCGGCAAAAGAAAAAGTATGTTTTGATTTAAGCCAGCCATGATTGGCATCGCCACGTTCGTTTGATTTTCTGATTGTAATCATAAAAATTCTCCTTTTGAAAGTTATACTTGGTATCAATTAAAATATATCGGATTACAAATTGTTTTGAAAACACAAAAAAAGTCTAACTGTATTTAATTGAAACGAATTTATGATTTTTTAAATGAACTTCTCTAAACCTTAGGCTATTGACCAATATGCAGTGACGACGCTAAACTATCAAGCATGGTTAGATCTGCATTATTAACTTTACTTTATTCTTTTACATTCATCACTCCGGCCAGTTCACAGGTCATCATACCATTTGCTTACTGGAAAAATATTTGTAATTCAGGTCCCGTTATTTTTTTACATACAGGAGCTAACCAAAACCTAACTATTCCTGCCGGTTGCGTGCGCATGCGGATAAAAGCTTGGGGCGGCGGCGGCGGAAGCGCTGCCGGCGGTAATGCCATCGGCGGAGCTGCTGGTGGTGGTGGTGGCTTTTCAGAAGTGGATATCGCCGTTACGCCAACAACAATCTACACCATTCGCGTTGGCGGTGGCGGTGGCGGTGGTCTTGTTGGTGGCGCCACGACAACTCGTCATGGAAGTGGCGGCGGTGGTGGTGGTTACAGTTCAGTTATCAATCCAAGCGCAGTATTACAAAATATTGCGGGTGGTGGTGGTGGTGGCGGTGGTGGTGATAACGCAAACAATCCACCGTCTGGCGCAGGCGGCGCAGGCGGGGGCACGTCAGGTGTTGCCGGATCGCCGAATTCAAATGCATCTTCTAGTGGTACTGGCGGAACGCCAATTACAGGCGGTACCGCTGGGTCACTTACACAAGCAGGACCATCTGGTACGCAACCGACCAACGGAGCTTCTTTAGCAGGTGGACTGGGTGCTTTTGACGGCGGCGGTGTATCTGTCCTTGGCGGTGCAGGTGGAACTTTCGGCGGCGGCGCTGGCGGCAGCGGAGGTAATACAAACGCAAGACCTGGTGGCGGTGGCGGCGGGGCTGGCTATTTTGGTGGTGGTGGTGGAAACGCCGCACACATAGCAACAATATCTGCAGCTGGCGGTGGCGGTGGATCTAGTTTTTCGGCTGTTGCTGGAATTCAAACAGCTGGTTCAGGCACAGCTGCTGGAAATCAACCAGACCAAGATAACAATGGTGCTGGGGTTGGTGGCGCTGCAGTTGCTGTAGGTATAGCTGGCATTGCAGGCGCAAACGGACGAATTGTTATCTATCTTTTTAAAAATTAAATTCAAAACTTATTTTATAAATTCTCATTTCAAGACGAGACTAACATCTAAGTATTTCAAGATCCAAAAAAAACCGTCTCACAAATAGACTTTAGACGGTTAAAAAACGGTTAATTTATTATAAATTATCTAAGTGGATTTGCTTTTGATAATCTAATTCAAGTGGTACGTCATTGGATAATTTCTTTTTTACACGTCTTCATGAAAGCATTTTTGCTTTCATCTTTTTTCTTTGCTTGCGCAAAATCTCCGGACTCTGGTTTTGCACCTGGTGGAACAATAGTTCCGACCAATCCTACTCCAGCATCGCTGACTATAGTTCCATCCTCAGTCACGTTAGCTGTTAATAACACCTTTAGTTTCACGGCTTCTGGCGGTGACGGAGCCTACTCTTACAGTGTGATTTTTGGATCGGGTTCCGTTCTTGGAACTAGCGGAAGTTATACGGCTCCGGGTGTGGGTGGTACAGCAACAGTTCGCGTGACAGATGGACTTGGTAATTCGGCGGACTCGATTGTTACTATAAATTCTGCATTACAAATTTCGCCGACATCATCCAGTTTAAATTTTGGTGGAACTCAAACTTTTTCTGCATCGGGCGGAGTCAGCCCGTTTATTTATTCTATAGTTAGTGGCAATGGATCTATAAATAGCACGACGGGTAATTTTATCGCGGGGTCTGTTGCAGAAACCGTGCAAATTCGTGTCAGAGATTCATTGAATAATATATCAGATGCATTCATTAATGTTTACGCGGCTCTTGGGATATCTCCACCATCGGTAACTTTAGCGGTGAATAACACTATGACTTTCACAGCTGCCGGCGGAATTGTTCCGTATACTTTTTCGATTGTTAGCGGTGGCGGTTTTATAAATGCCAGCAACGGTATTTTTACAGCGCCAGCAAGCCCTGCATCTATCGTTGTCCGCGTAACAGATTCTATAGGTGCCTCTGCAACGGCGACAGTGACTGTAAACCCGGCTCTGCAAATTGCTCCGGTGACACAATCTATTTCTGCCAATGGCTCGGTTACTTTTTTTGCAAACAGTGGCGGAGTTTCGCCGTACACGTATTCAATTGCAAGTGGTGTGGGTTCTATAAATCCATCTTCTGGTTTGTACACGGCTCCTAATTTTGCGGGCTCTGCAGTGGTTCGCGTCACTGATAGTTTTGGAAATACCTCAGATGCGACCGTGAACGTTAGTCCGGTATTAGTCATTTCTCCAACGGTAAAAACTTTGGCCGTTAATAATTCGTCAACGTTTTTAGGTGGTGGCGGACAAACTCCTTACAGTTTTTCGATTCAGTCAGGCAGTGGAAGTGTTAACGCATCGACAGGTGTTTTTACTGCGGGCGCAGCCGCCGGCACTAGCTTCGTTTTACTGACGGATTCATTGGGATCAACAGCATCTGCAAATGTAACTGTGAACGCGGCACTTTTAATTGCGCCGGCATCGCAATCAGTTGTGGTAACAGGAACAATTAATTTTTCAGCTAGCAATGGTGTTTCACCATACACTTACAGTGTTGTAAGCGGTGGCGGAAGTGTTGATGCAGCTGGAGTTTACACGGCACCTGCCGCTGCTGGTTCGGCAATTGTGCGTGTAACAGACAGCGCAGGGAATATCGCTAATTCTGCCGTAACAATAAATAATAATTTAGCGATTTCTCCGGCAGCAGTCACCTTAGCAATAAATAATTCAGTTACATTCTCGAAGGTGGGTGGAACGTCTCCGTACACATTTGCGATTTTATCGGGTGGC
>JAYTPC010000164.1:0-2311 GCA_043747425.1 Bdellovibrionales bacterium | reverse complement strand
GGACGGAGATATATTAAACTTAGACGTCACAGTTAAAAAAGACGGATTCTTTGGTGATACATCAAAAACCTTCATGGTGGGTGCTGTTACACCGAATGCTAAAGACCTAGTTGATGCTGCTTATCAGGCGATGATGGTCGGTATCGAATCCATTAAGCCTCATGGCTATACTGGTGACATTGGTTTTGAAACAAATAAGTATGTAACCCGTAGGGGCTACACGACCGTTAAAGAAATTGGCGGTCATGGTATTGGTAAAATATTTCACATGGATCCGTTTGTTCCAGCTTTTGGAAAACGCGGTAAAGGTGAAAAAATCATTCCTTGGACCTGTTTCACTGTTGAGCCCATGGTGAATGAAGGCGAAGAAGATTTTGTTGAAATGGCAATTAAGGGTTCTGACATTAAGTATTACGAAACTGTGGACGGAAAATTATCTGCGCAGTTTGAACATACAGTTCTGATCACTGACACGGGATACGAAATTTTAACTTTAGAATAAGTAATTTAGAAAAAAAATAAATAAGTATGAAAAAAATAAACGCAAAAAACAAGACAAAAAGTAAGGACAGTGAAATGAGAACACAAACAACGAGCGAGAAGAAAATGACAGCAAAAACATTGGCTAAAATGAATGCTAAAACGATAGCTAAAAAGAAAACAGCACAACCTGCGCAAAAAGCTAAATCAACAAAGCCTGGAACTAATCCTGATTATATGGTTTGCAAAGAAGCTATGGAAAACCCAAAAGTATTTGCTGAATTAGCACGTTGGGGCCGTGAAGAAATTAAAATTGCAGAAAAAGAAATGCCAGGTTTAATGGCTTTAAGAAAAGAATACGGCAAACAACAACCTTTCAAAGGCGCTCGCATTGCGGGTTGTTTACATATGACAATTCAAACAGCGGTGTTGATTGAAACATTGACTCACTTAGGTGCTGAAGTTCGTTGGTCATCTTGCAATATCTTTTCAACTCAAGATCAAGCGGCTGTAGCGATTGCTGCAACAGGTGTTCCAGTATTTGCTTGGAAAGGCGAAACAGAAGAAGAATTCAACTGGTGTATTGAACAAACAATCACAGGTTGGGGAGCTCAAGGCTACAATTTAATTCTTGATGACGGTGGCGATTTAACTAACATGATGCATACTTCAAAATATTCACACATGCTTAAAAAAATCATCGGTGTATCTGAAGAAACAACAACAGGCGTTCATAATTTAGAACAAATGTTAAAAAATAAAAAATTAAAAATTCCTGCAATCAACGTCAATGATTCTGTGACCAAATCTAAATTTGATAATTTATATGGTTGCCGTGAATCATTAACGGATGCTTTAAAACGCGCTACAGATGTGATGATGGCTGGTAAAACAGTTGTTGTTGCTGGTTACGGCGATGTTGGTAAAGGTTCTGCTTTCTCAGTAAAAGGTCTTGGCGCACGTGTATTGATCACTGAAGTTGATCCAATCTGTGCTTTACAAGCTGCAATGGAAGGTTTCCAAGTCGTCACTATGGAAGAAGCTGCTCCGATTGCTGATATTTTTGTAACGGCTACTGGTTGTTGCGATATCATCACTGAAAAACATTTCATGAAAATGAAAGACAACGCGATTGTTTGCAATATCGGCCACTTCGATATCGAAATCGATATGGCTTGGTTAAATAAAAATTCTAAAATGCGCGAAATCAAACCGCAAGTTGATGTTCATACTCTTAAAAACGGAAAAGAAATCGTGGTTCTTGCAAAAGGCCGTTTAGTGAACTTAGGTTGCGCAACAGGACATCCAAGTTTTGTCATGAGTAACTCATTCACGAATCAAGTTATGGCTCAGTTAGAATTATACAATAATCGTGATAAATACCAAGAAGTTGCTATCTACAGATTGCCAAAACACTTAGATGAAAAAGTAGCGGCATTACACTTAGAACAAATTGGTGTGAAGTTATCAAAATTAACACCTAAGCAATCTAAGTACTTACACTTAGATGTTGAAGGTCCGTTTAAACCTGATCACTACCGATACTAAGTCTAAAAGATGTCAGGAATTATTTTAGTCAGTCTAATGATTATTCCACTCAGCGCCTTGTTTATCGGGGCGTTGTATTTAAGAAAGAATGTGAAACATATTCACATTCTTTTGTTTTTGGCGGCAGCCATCTGCGGTTTAGCTTACGATCAGTTTTTATTCTACAATACCTTTAAAGAATTCATCCAAAAAGAACAATGGGAAGCTATGGCGACTTATATGGCCTACACACCCTTGATAGCGACAGCTGTGGTTTTTTCTTTTGCTTTGTCAGTAACGACAA
>JAYTPC010000163.1:0-15266 GCA_043747425.1 Bdellovibrionales bacterium | reverse complement strand
TGGTCATTGCAGAATCTATGGTTTTCTTGATTGACAGTCTCAGCGGGGCTGTTAAGGTCCTTCAATGTCGGAAGATTCACTGCAACATTCTGCCGAAAGCAACAGTTTCGCATCGAATAAAAATCGAGATTCCGTCGTCTATTCTGTTGAACAATTAAATATTTTTATCAGACAAACTTTAGAAAATCAGTTGGGTATAATTTGGTTGCAGGCTGAAATATCTAATTTTAAACCGCACAGTTCTGGACACTTTTATTTTTCACTAAAAGATTCAAAAGCGCAGATTTCTGCAATCATGTTTAGGGGCTCAAATTCAAAATTAAAATTTAAACCGCATGATGGTTTAGAAGTTATTGTTCGCGGCCGCATCACTGTTTACGAGCCCCGTGGAACGTATCAGATTATTTGTGAAACTATGGAACCCGTTGGTGCCGGTGCTTTGCAAAAGCAGTTCGAGCAATTAAAAGAGAAATTAAAAAGTGAAGGCTTGTTTGACCCTTTACGTAAAAAAGTTTTACCCGCATTTCCAAAAAACATTGCAGTCGTGACTTCACCGACCGGAGCAGCGATTCAGGATATACTAAATATTATGAAGCGCCGGGCACCGCACGTGGGAGTTACGGTCGTCCCAGCCGTAGTGCAAGGAGCAGCAGCAGCCCCCAATTTGTGTGAAGCTTTTCGGAATGCCATTAAGATTAAACCTGATGTCATCATCATTGGGCGTGGTGGAGGTTCCATAGAAGACATGTGGTGCTTCAATGACGAAAAATTAGCGCGGCTGATTGCTGAGTGTGACATTCCGGTTATTTCGGCCGTGGGCCATGAAATTGATTTTACCATTTGTGATTTTGTTGCTGATTTACGTGCGCCCACACCTTCGGCCGCTGCCGAACTGGTTGCAAAAAGTTCGAGTGAGTTGCTGCACAAATTAAATCAGTGGGAGCGACTTATTAAAAATTCATTCGAAAGAATTTTTCGCTTAAAGATCCAGGCCTCATCGAATGCGGCAAAACGTTTGGTCGATCCAAAGAAAAAATTGATCGACTACAGTCTGAGAAACGATGAGCTTTTCAATCGGCTAGAACAGGCAACCAAAGTTTTCCTTATTCACCAAAAAAAAGATTTAAACTTACTGCAACAAAGAATGATTTCACCAGTAGATTTAGCAAAAAAATTATTAGTCAGTGTTGGTCATTTGAAATTACGACTACTTTCTGAAACGAAAAAAAATATAGATAATTCTAAGAATCACCTGAAATCGATGATGAGTCTGCTAGATTCATTGAGCCCCCTTCGCGTCGTGGACAGAGGTTTTTCGATCACTCAAAAAGATGATCAGGTCATTAAATCAATCAAAGAAGTTAAGGTTTCAGAAGAAATAAGAATACGAGTTACCGATGGCTTTATCAATGCAACTGTAAAAGGAGTCCAAAGTGGATTTTGAAAAAAAATTATCGCGATTAGAAGAAATTGTGCAGAAAATGGAAAAAGGGGAATTAACCCTAGATAATTCATTAAAGCTTTTCGAAGAGGGTATCAAATTATCGCGTGATTGCCAGTCACAGTTAACTGTGGCTGAAGCTCAGGTCAAAAAATTAATTGCAATCGATGATTCTGGAAAAGCTGTTACAGAACCGTTTCGGTCTGAAGATTCTGAATAATGAATCAACTTCTAAAAAATGAGAACAGTCATTTTTTAATTCAGTTTGAAGAATCCTTAAACTCTTATTTAGCCCTGCAAGGTAATTCACGATTATCTGAAAGCATTGCATATTCGTTAAAATCGAATGGAAAAAGATTCCGTCCGTTTTTAGCTTATTTAATTATGCACGCCTTTTCTAAAAGTTTTGAACAAGCAAGGTCTTGGTTTTTAGCTTTAGAATTCATTCATACCTATTCATTAATTCATGATGATCTACCGTGCATGGATAACGATGACTACCGGCGTGGAGTTTTAACAAATCACAAAGTTTACGGTGAAGACATAGCGCTTTTAGCCGGAGATTCTTTAATCAGTGAAGCTTTTCGCATCATCGCAGAGGACAATTCTTTAACTGCCAACGTGCGTGTAAAACTAATTCAGCTGCTGGCAAATAAAATTGGCCCTGCAGGAATGGTTGGCGGTCAAGTCTTAGACATGCAAGCCACAAAGCAATTAAAAGTCGAAGAATTAAAACATCTGCATTTATTAAAAACCGGAAATCTGATCCAGGCTGCTGCTCTGGGTGCCGCTGTTATTTTGGAATTACCTGAATTTGATACAAAGCAAATTGGTAATTTCTCATTGCACTTGGGACTGTCGTTTCAAATTAAGGACGACTTACTGGATTTTAAGTCTACCGAACAGGATTTTAAAAATTATGCGCATCTTTTAGGTTTAGAAAGTACAAAAGCTGAACTAAGCACGCATTCAGACGCCGCGATTGCATCTTCAAAGGCAATTCCAAACAACCAATTACTGATTGAGCTAATCGAATACAATCTGACACGGAATACATAAATGCGTTTGGATATTTATCTGCTAAAGAAAAAATTGGCGGCTTCAAGAACACAGGCGCAGGAGTTAATTAAAACAGGAAACGTGTTTCTAAAAATTGCTCAGCAAGAAACAATCTTGAACAAATCCAGTCATCTAGTTTCTTTAGAGGAACAGGATTTTATTTTTGTAAAACAGAATAACTTGCAGAAATATGTTTCTCGTGGCGGAAACAAACTTCAGACTGCAGTTCAGCAATTAAAAATGGAAATATCTGGTAAGTGTGTTTTGGATGTGGGGCAATCAACCGGTGGATTTACCGATTTTTTATTACAAAGCGGCGCCACAGAAATTGTTGGATTCGATGTGGGCCATGATCAACTGCACGAAAAGTTGAAGAATTTTCCGAACATTAGTTTTTTTGAAGGTCTGCACGTGAAAGATTTGTCAGAAAATGAAAACTTTCTGGCAAAAGTTCCAGCCAATGGTTTTGATCTGATCGTGATGGATGTGTCCTTTATTTCAATCACCAAAGTCATTATTTTTTTGAAAGTGTTTTTGAAAATGGGCGGTGAATTTTTATTTTTAGTAAAACCTCAGTTCGAATTAACTGCGGCAGACTTAGACAGAAATGGAATTGTTAAAGAAAAAAAACTTTTTAAGCAAGTCCAAGTGAACATAGAAAAAGATGCTCGCCTTCATTTCGGTACTGTTCTAAACTATATTCCATCAGAATTATCTGGAAAAGATGGAAATCAGGAGTTTTTTATTTATGGTCAGAAAACGATTTAAGCATATAGGTTTTTTTATCATCGTAGCTTTTTTTTCTAGTTGTGCATTCAAAGGTTTGAGACCCATTGAAACAAAACCTGCAAAAACTCCGATTATCATGAAGGAAATGGAAATTGGACGTCCCACAGATTCCACGCCCGTGGCTAAACCTGCAGAAGTCGTCATTGATTCGCCTGGTATTTCCCAACAAACGACATTACCTAAGTTTGGTTTCATTTTCTCAGGTGGCGGTGCTAAAGCGTGGGCCCACATCGGCGTATTAAAAGAGCTGCAAAAACTGAAATGGCCAGTTAGTGCCGTGGCCGGATTCGAGTGGGGATCTGTCGTTGCTGCGGTGTACGCACAAAATTTATCTGCAAACGAAGTCGAATGGGAAATGTCGAAATTAAAAGAATTCGACAAATGGGATGATTTTATGAAAGCTGCATTTTCTAAAAAAATGACGGCTGATCTGAAAGTTCCATTTGTTTGTCCTTCTTTAAATATCGCAAAACAAAATGTTTACTTGCTGAATCGAGGACAAATTGATCAGTTATTACCCTTTTGTATAGCCTCGTCGTCATTGATAAAACCAATTAATCAATCAGTTGCGATTATGACAGATGTGCCAGCATTGGCTCAGCACTTAAGGGCCAACGGTGTTTCTAAGGTGATATTAGTGAATGTCATGGCCCAGGGTCTTAAGCGGTCGTTTGTAAAAGACTTTGAAAGCAGCGATAACGTCTTATGGGTAACCGCTGCTGCCATGATGTCTAAGAAACCGAGCGGAGTCGATGAGGTCATCGAAATCAAGTTGGACGATTATGGGATAAATGATTTAAACAATCGCCGCGAGATTGTAGCCAAAGGCAGTGAACTGGGATACACTCAGCTTAAGAAATTGGCTGAAAAATTTGGTCTGTAAAGGTTAAAAAATCATGAGAAAATCGACAGAAAATATTGAAATTTTCAAACGCCGCCGCAAAAAAATAATCGCAAGCCTTAACGGCGCAGCTTTGATTGTGGCTGCTCACCCAGAACAACTTCGTAACGATGATGTTCATCATTTTTACCGCCAAGATTCAAATTTATATTATTTAACTGGTTTCGAAGAACCAGAAAGTTTTTTGCTTTTACGACCAGGTAAAACTCCTGAGTCCGTTATGTTTGTTCGACAAAAAAATCTAGAGCGCGAAACTTGGGATGGATTTCGTTTTGGACCTGAAGGAGCAAAAATAGAATTCGCCATCGATGCTGTTTACCCGATCGAAGATTTTCAAAAGCAATCTGTAGAGTTGTTAAAAGGTTTTGAAGAAGTTTATTATCGTCAGTTTAAAAATAAAGATGCTGATTTGTTGGTTGAAAAAGTATTGCTGGATCTGAAGCGCGCCTACGGTAGATCAGGCTATGGCTTACTTTCTGTGAAAGATGCAGATACTTTCTTAGGTGAACACCGTTTACGAAAAGATGAAGATGATATTTCTAATTTGCGTAAAGCGTGTGAAATATCAGCGCAAGCCCATGTTGCAGCAATGAAGTTTACGAAACCCGGGGTTACTGAACGTCAAATTCAGGGTGTGCTTGCTTACAATTTTTATATGAATGGTGCCGCGCGCGTTGGTTATCCTTACATTATTGCCTCTGGCAACAATGCCACGACCTTACATTATAATTTCAATGATCAGGTTTGTAAAAAAGACGATCTACTGCTGATCGATGCCGGCGCCGAGTACAATTACTACACGGGCGATATCACGCGAACTTATCCAATCAGTGGAAAATTCTCGGCCGCGCAAAGAAAAGTTTATCAGGGTGTTTTAGATATTCAAAAAGAACTGATTGCTTATCTAAAGCCGGGAATCTTTTTTAAAGATCTTCATGAGATGGCTGCCGATCGATTAACAGAACTTATGTTAGAATTAAATTTGGTTTCGGGACGCAAAGAAGATGTTATAAAATCGAATCAACACAAAAAATATTACCCGCACGGTGTAGGTCACTGGCTTGGAATGGACGTGCACGATTCTGGTTTGTATTTTTTAAAAGGTGAACCTAGGCCCATTGAAGCCGGCATGTGCTTCACAATTGAACCTGGTTTGTACATTCCAATAAACGATATGTCCGCGCCTGCGGAACTTCGCGGAATTGGCGTTCGCATCGAAGATGATATCGTCATCACCGCAACGGGCTGCGAAGTTATGACTGCTGGTGTACCAAAAGAAATCAGCGAAATCGAAAGTATTGTGGGAACTGCAGCTAGCTAGAGGTAGTTTTTAAAACCTACTCAAGATTAATGCTTTCTTCTTTCCGCAGATTTCCGCTATTTATATCGATAAACTGAATCTGCGCCACAAGCGGTGCAGATTCATCTGTTTCATCTGAAAATAGTTTTATCGTGATATAAAAGTCAGATTTCTTATCTTGCGAAATCTTCAGCTTTTTGATTTGCAAGATATCGTCAGCAAAGCGGTCTGACAGGCCAAAAATTTCAATTCGCTCAGGCTTTTCAAACTTTAGTAAATATTTTTTAAGTGTTAGTGATTTGGTGTTTGTTGTATCTGCGATGATGGCTTCCCGCTGCTGTGTTTTATTTTTAAAAATAAGTACAAAGCCCACAAAGAACAGAACTGAAATCAATATTTTCACAGCCTTGGTCACTGTCTGAGTCTTAGATTGCGGGTTGGTGTCAATCATACGAATCGGTGCCTCATCCATTTGTTCACTTCCGCCACTTTCATCAACTCATTTTCTGCCTGAAATAACTTATCATCTCTGGAAGCAGCGCTGACGGCCAGTTGCAAATGTGTCGCTGACTTTAGCAAGTCTGTATCGCCCGTTGAATTGCCACTAGCAAAAAATGGTCGTACCCCATTAGTATGTTTCAGCAAAGCTTCAACTTTTCCCTGTTTGTAAGTGATAGGATGAATACCCTCTGTCGTTACAAATCCATCGGTAACTTTTGTTTCAACGCCAATGACTTGATCAGCAGATAAGCCAAGAGCGATAGCGCCTGGCTCAACGGCCCAAGTAATTGACGCCGTAACTATAAAAATCTTTACCTGGTTTTCTAGAAACAACTGGATCAGTTTTCTTTGCTCTGAAAATATCGGTACAGGAGTTACCGATTCAAAAGCGGCAAAGCTCCAAGCGCGGACCTGTTCTAAACTTTGTTTTGCATTGATTTGCGCTAGCCATAAATAGGCAGCTCGGGGATCGTTGTTTACTTTTTTTAAATTCAGATAGTGGTTCCAAGGGCTTTCAGGAAGAGGCACGCATTTTTGATCTATTTGGTAATTAAAAAAATTTTCTCCCAAATCAATATCCCACAATGTTCCGTCAGCATCAAAAGCGGCATACAACGGAATATTTTGATTTTGTAAATCAGCAATCGTTTGTCTGATTTTAATCCAATACTCTTCAGGAAAAGGTTTGTAGTTCATATCCCGATGTTAGTCCTGACCATGACTTATTGTCATCATCAGATTGCATCCGTTTTCGCTAAGATTGCTGCACTTTAACTTGTTATCAATAGCTGTTTAAGTTGAAATCAAAATATGGATTTAGCCTTGGAAAAGATGCATTACCGAATAGCGCAGCTAGATGATGTCGATGCTGTTTATGATTTCGAATTTAAACTTAGACTTTCAGATATCCCCGACGAATACGAGCAGCAAATGGCTGTATGGACTTCAGCCTTTCGTAAAGAATCTTTAGAGCATTATTTCAAATTAGGTTGGAGCTTTTTAGCTTTGAACGAAAAAAACGAAATCCAAGGGTTTTTTCTTGGCCAAACATTACTTTTTTTTGATCACCAGACACAAACACTATGGCTAGAGTATTTAAGTGCAATTAATCCAGATATTGGAACAGAGCTGGTTGATATTGCATATCGCCTAGCAAGAGAAAAACATCTTCAACGAGTGCTTATGTCTGATAGTATACAAAAAATGAATTTAAAAAAATCTTTTCCATTTCAGACCTGGGAACGATCTGTAAATTTTTTAAAAACTACGAAATAGTTAGGTGTAAAGTGAAAGATTTTTCTTTTAAAACACGAACGACAAACATTAAAAAACTAAAAGATGAAGAATTTGACATCGTCATTATAGGTGGTGGCGTTACCGGTGCTGGAGTCGCCAGAGACGCTGCAGGCCGTGGACTTCGCGTTGCCTTGGTAGAGATGAATGATTTTGCATCAGGGACTTCGTCTAGATCTAGTAAGCTGGTGCACGGTGGTATTCGTTATCTAGAAAATTTTGAATTTCATTTGGTGTTTGAGGCGCTCTCAGAACGAACAAAACTTTTCGAAATTGCTCCGCATTTGGTGCATCCGCTAAGATTTATGATTCCCATATTCCAAGACAGCAGAGTCGGCATGTTTAAGATGGGATTAGGTATGTTGCTGTACGACGCCCTGTCTTTGTTTCAAACTCCCGAGATTCATCAGAGATTGGACAGCACGGAAACAAAAGCTCACACGCCCATCTTGAAAAATTCAAATCTTTCGGGGTCATTTATTTATTCAGATGCCTACATGGATGATGATCGTCTGGTGCACGAAACTTTACGATCTGCCAATGAAAATGAAGCCGTCTGTGTGAATTACCTCAAAGTTTTAAAGTCCGAGTTTGATTTATTGGGAAAAATTAAAAGTTTACAGGTGCGTGATCAATTGTCTGATGACCTGTTTACGATCAAAGCAAAGCATGTCATATCAACGGTAGGACCATGGACTGATCTTGTTGGTGATGCCTTGGTCAAAGACTGGAAAAAGATTCTTCGTCCAACTAAAGGAATACATTTAACGTTTCATAAAGATCGCCTTCCATTGAACAGCGCTGTCGTTATGGGTGCGCAAGAAAGTAATCGCATTGTTTTTGCAATTCCTAGACATGAAATGGTCATCATCGGAACCACAGATACCGACTTCAGTGGGGATCCTAGCTTAGCCACAACAACTGCAGACGATGCAAGATATTTACTAAAAATAGCAAACGAGTATTTTCCTGGAGCCAAATTAACAGAAAAAGATGTTCTTTCAAGTTACGTGGGCGTGCGACCGTTGGTGCATGATGGCTCTGTAACGGCAGGTAAAACCAGTCGTGAACACACAATACTTTCTGATGACCGGGGTTTTACTTTTGTCGCCGGCGGCAAATACACAACTTACAGATTAATGTCTGAACAGATTGTGAATTTGGTTTTAAAAAATTGGTCTATCGAAAAAAAATCTGGTTTGCAGCGCTGCCAAACAAATACAGCACTGAATGAATACACAACTGTTGAAGCCTACCATTCTGCTAAAACAAAGTTAGATGTCGATAACTGTAAGATGCAGTGGCTGGTCGACCGTTATGGTGAAGAAGCCTTTGTCATCGCCGAGACTTTCGGACAAAATGACTCCATTTGGCAGCTGGAAGCCTATCAGGCTATTTACAAAACCATGTGTTTAAACCTGATTGATTTCTACACGCGGCGAGTTCCCTTGATGCTTGCTTATGAAGACCATGGATTAAGTTTAGTCGACCAGATTGCAGAAATTTTCAAAACTGAATTAAATTGGTCTGTAGAAGAGAAAAATAAAAACATTTCAGATCTTCGAAATTATATTTCCAAAGAATTAGCTTGGCGCAAAGATTTTCAACTCTGAATCTTTGAACCTAGAATCTGAATTCAGCCAGGCCAAGATTCTTCGAGGATTTTGGATGAATTTCATTTTATCAGAAATTAAACAATGGCTAGAGCATTTTCCCAGCAGAATTTGCAGTGAGCTAAAGGGATAGGATTCACAGTTGAATGCAACGCCTGCCTGCACGGGATTGTTATAGATGTATTTGTAGGCATTTAAATACTGCGCTAAATTTGTGACCGGTTCGCAGTGCCTGCCTTCATCCAAATCTGAGGACAACTTTTTTTCAACCTCATCGCAGAAGAAATTTTCATTATTATCAGAAACGCCAATCAGTAAATGAAAGTGTGTGTCCATCATCACTAGGGCTTGGAGTTCAATATTGAACATCACAGCATACTTCTGCAGATTTCGCTGCAGGTAAGCCCAATCCAGCTGTTTAAAATATCCGGTTGTTTTGAAAGGAATGTTTAAATGAAAAAATGTTGTAGATTTTTTAAAGGCGTTAGGTCTCATGATTTACTATTAAAGCAAAAAAAAAGCCTTAGTAACTGGTGGTTAATAAGGCTTCAAAGAAAACTTAAGTCGCAAGTCGGATTCGGAATGAACTAGATCATTGATTTTGTTAAGTCGCGGACTTTTTTTGATGCATAGTTTTCAGACGCAAAATTCCAATTGATTTGATTCCAAAACGTTTCCAAGTATTTCTGGCGGGCATTGCGGTAATCCACATAATACGCATGTTCCCAAACATCAGCGACCAAAACCGGAATAGGGCCATTGCCAGTGAATGGAACAGCTGCGTTCGAAGTTGAAACTAATGAAAGCTTACCGGCAGCGTCTGTACATAACCAGATCCAGCCCGAGCCAAACGTTTTCATTCCACCATCAACAAACTTTGCTTTTAGTTCGTCCATGCTACCAAAATCACGCTTGATCGCATCACTTAAAGCTGCAGCTGGTTGACCACCTTGGCCTGCCGGAGAAATATTAAACCAGTAAAACGTGTGATTCCAAGACTGTGCTGAGTTATTAAAAATACCAGACGTTGATGATAAAACGATTTCTTCTAAAGATTTACCTTTTAATGAAGCATCTGTTTCCATAAATTTGTTTAAATTGTCGATATAGGCTTTATGATGTTTATCGTAATGAAAATTCATTTGCTCTTCATTAAAAAGGGGGGCTAAAGCGGTCTTTGCGTAAGGTAACTGTGGTAACTTGAACATAAATTCATTCTCCTTAGTTGTTTAACATCTTCTTCACAAATGTCGGCAATGTGAATGCGGCACCATGAAGATCTTCATTATAATATTTTAAATCCTTTGCGTTCACAAAATCACGGGCCATATCTTTTTTAAAATCCTTCACCGGGTGATACTGACCCTTGACGGCCATTTGTAAACTCCACATTCCAGACGGGTATGTCGGAGCATGAAACAGCATCGTATGAACTTGTGATGGTGAGAATACTTTTTTCAAACATGCATTTAACTCAACAAAAGTCTCTGCATGAAACATGGGTGATTCACCCTGAGTGACCAATACGCCATTTGTTTTTAAGGCTTTTTTGCAGTTGTCATAGAAGCTTGCGGTAAATAAACCCTCAGCAGGTCCTGCAGGGTCAGATCCATCTACAATAATAACGTCGTAAGTGTCGGGCTTGGCTTCGCTGATGAACTTAATTCCGTCACCAATAATTAAATTTACTTTAGGATTTGAAAATTCACGCGCTATTTGCGGTAAATGCATTTTGCAAGCACGCACAACAGCTTCGTCGATTTCAACCATGGTTACTTTTTCAAGGCCTGGGTATTTGCAAACTTCGCGAATGGTTCCGCCGTCGCCGCCACCAATGACTAAAACATTTTTAGCAGAACCAGAAACCGATTCAAAGGCTAACATCGCCGGGTGAGTTATCATTTCATGATAATGGTATTCATCACGTTCGGTGCACATGACCATGTCATCGATGGCCAACATTTTTCCATAAGATGTAGAATCTAAAATGCGTACACGTTGAAATTCAGATCTTTCGTCAAAAAGAATTTCACCGGTGTAACGCAATGACAACGCTTGGTTGTCGTCTTTATCAGTAAACCAAACATTACGATTTATTTTATAGCCATTTTTGTAATCGATATCTTCAGCATCATTTGGTTTAACTTTTAAGGCGTCGCCTTTTTTGATGACGTAAGTTGAACCACGATTCATTTCTAAAGCCGAATAAGAAGCTTCGAATGCTTTTTTTAAATGTTCAAAAGAAACCCATGGGTCCACAGAATCGCCGCAAGTAAATAAATCAACAGCTGCGTAACGATATTCAGGCCATGTGTGAATTGCTAAATGACTTTCTTGAATGACCACAACGCCAGAAACTCCGTACGGAGAAAAATGATGAAATGTTGAATTGATAACGGTGGCTCCGGCAATTTGTGCGGCCTCAACCATAGCATTTTCAATGGCTGCGACATCATTTAGGACATCGGCTTTGCAATTCATAAACTCTACTAATATGTGTCTTCCAAGGGCTTTCATAGGGGCTCAAAATAGGGCCAATACCCCCTACGAGCAAGATTTTTTTGGGCTAAAACAGAAAAATAACCTGCATACTAATTAAACACGGCGAATTTCAAAACAATGATGAATTTTTTGATCGTGAAAGTCGATGGGAATAGTCTTGGGCGTGATGTTTTTAACGTTATATTTTTCCATAATGCTGGTCGCAATTTTAAAATCGCGCTTATTGTTAGAGAAAAACAACGTCCCGGTCGGTTTCAGCAGTGAAATGACGTTTTCTAGTAGGCTTTCTTGGTCGCGCTCGACTTCAAAAGTGGTCTCCATTTTTTTCGAATTAGAAAACGTGGGAGGATCTAAAAAAATGGTATCAAAACTGTCTTTAAAATCAGAGCGGTCTTTTAAAGTCTTTATAAACTCTAATACGTCTTCTTCGAAGAAAAAGTGATTTTTCAAATCTATTTTGTTTAGCTTAAAGTTGTCCTGGGCCCATTCTAAGTAAGTTTTAGACATATCGATACTGTATGTGGTGGCACCACCAAGTGCTGCCATGACAGACACAACACCAGTGTAACAGAACAAGTTCAGGAATTTTTTGCCAGATTGAGTTTTTGAAAATTGATAACGAATCGGGCGGTGATCCAAAAACAACCCGGTGTCTAAATAATCCCAAAGGTTAATATATAGTGGAACACCATTTTCTTTGATAATTATTTTTTTATTCTCAGTTCCCAGCTTTTGATACTGATCCAAGCCTTTTTGCTGGCGTCGTTGTTTAAAAATAATTTTATCATCATCGATTTTGAAAATATTTTTTAAAGCCGTTGTCAGCAATGGCAAATGGTTTTTTTCAGCGTCTATACGCTCAGATTTATCGTGCACAACGAAATAATCACTGTAGCGATCTACGATGAATGGAAATTCTGGTATATCGCGGTCATACAACCGGTAGGCTTCGATCTGATGTTTTTCGGACCAGGCTTTCAGTTTGGAATAGTTTTTAAGTAATCTGTTTTCAATCATCTCGAGCACAGTATCGTAAATTTCGCTGAATTTGTCACATCAAGTAATTTTTACCTGTCTAAAAGATGACATCTTCTCACCCGATTTCAATGTGCTAAAGCTTTGCCAGTCACGGGGGATATCATGAACAAATTTAAACAACCACTTCTTACTATTCTTGTTATATTTGCGACAGCTTACATACTGACAGTCGTCGGGTGTGCCCCGCAAAGTTCTGACCCAGTTCCAGTTAACACTAGTAATGGTAATGGCAGCGTCGAGCCCGCAACTCCACAAATAATACCTTTGTCGGAACTGCGCGAATGCACAGATGAAGAATTTAGTAAGCTAGTCCGCTGGAGTGATTCCTTGGCTACAGCTAATTCTGCAATCGACAACTTAGGTAATCCTGCTAAATGGAAAAAAGATGCAAATGTTGTAAAACTTGCGACCGACGCTATCAATAAGTGTGATGCTGCTGTTTACTACCATTCATTAAAGCCTTGCAAAAAAACCAAGCGAAGTATTGTTGATCCTGATAAGCCCTCCGAAAAAGGATACGATGCTTTCCGCATTCAAGAGCGTTGTGATTTACCCAACAGGTACTTAACTAAATTCAACTTACGTCCGAATCTAGACAGCGACCCAAAACCCACACCAGTAAATCCTCCGGTGGTTACAGCGCCGAGACCAGCTCCAGTACCGACTCCCGCACCGGCACCAACTCCGGCGCCAGCACCAATATCTGGTGGAAATCGACAGTGTTCTGTTGATGAGTTTGATAAAATCAAAATGTGGAAAGCTTCATTAGATCAAGCCAACAGAAACATTGCAAAATTAGGTTCCCAATCAAACTGGAAATACGAAGCAAATGCTATCTCTTCATCAGCGCTAGCGACAAAGTCATGTGAATCATTGATGAACTACTATCAAAACAGCACCTGCGAAAGAAAAGTTGTCGATGATAAAACAAAAGAACCGACGTTTAAGACCTATTCCAGAGAAATCATTCGTGAACAGTGCCGTGATGCCAGGCTGTACAATTATGAATTTGCACAGCGTTCTGATAGTTTGATTGTAGCAAGTGCTAAACTGTATTTTGATGTTTCGCCTTTAGCTAATCAAACAATCGATGCTGGTTCTGTTGATTTACGAATCGGCGAGCAGTGTTTAGTGACGAACTTAAGTTCAAACGCTGTTATCTATAGCCAAGGTCAGCAAGTTTTGTTGACCGCAGCTAGAGTGTATCCACCACAAAATTCTGACAATGGTGGATTGCAAATGTTTGTTTTTGAAACTGAGCAAGGTATCAAGGTCGAATGTTACGGCTTAGATTACCCTGGAGTAAAAACCAGTAAATCAGAAGTAGTTCGTTTATTAAAGATGAAAAATACGAACATTTCTTTACGGTATGAACTGAACTAATGCTAAAAAATAATTTTAATATTCTGTTTTCAATTTTAGCTTTCGTAAATTTTGCGGAGGCATTGCAAATGGATATCATTGGCGCTTGCGATCCTGCAGCGTTGTTTTCGACTGCTGCTGAACTAAAAGATGATCAAGCTGTCACGCTGGGTGAGTTAACTGTTCAGGTGTTGAAGCAAAATTATATTCCTTTTAAAGGAAGTGCTGCAGGCATTTCACAAATTTATGATTCACCTACGGGTGATGACGCACTAGAAATTTTAAGTCCCACGCAAATGCGTGCCTACGGCTGGTGTTTACATGTCGACAGCGACGAACCCAATAAAATGCCAGATAAAGTTATCATCACCAATAAAGTGCAGAAAATTACTTGGTTCTATGCTTATTCATTGTATGACGCTGGCGAATGGAAAGATTTTTGTACTGCTGCCTGGAAAGAACGTTCACTTAACTATTGCAAAAACCATTAAATTAAATTTTTAACGATAGCCCGAAAGTAGTCGGGCATTTCGTGTCTTGGATACCAAGCTAAAGCACATTTAAAATCGTAAAAATAATCTGAATTAAGCTTTATAAGTTGATGTTTATTTACCAACGGTTCAGCGAATTGTTCGGCTAAGACTGAGTACCCAACACCGGCTGTAATCATCGAAGCTAACGCGTCTGTATTATTGGCATAATGACGTTCAGTGCGAGCTTTAGATTTTAATTTATATTTTTCAAGCAAGTTAAAAGTCATTTGATCTTTAGAATTAAAATCGATGATGGCTTCTTTCTGTAAGATTTCAGAAAATAAGCGCCTCTTCCATGAGGCAGGGCCATAAAGACAATATCTTTCGGCCCTTAAAATTTTAGAATCCATTTCGCGGGTCACGTGATGGTGCTCTAGAATTGCAAAATCACAGTCACCAGTCTTTAATTTATCTGCATTGCTGTCAACATCGGATAAATCATAACTAAAGCGCAGTAATGGATATTCTTTTAAATTGGAATTTAAGATGGGAATGACCCGAGATCGCAAAATACTTGATGGTCCACAGATGCTAACTTCGATGATGCTGTCTTTTGCTGCCCTTTGAATCTTTGAAAGGGCCATTCCCTCAATATCTAAACTGCCTTTTACAAACTGCAGAAGGGCTTCCCCTTCTGTCGTTAACTTCATGCCTTTTCTAGATCGTATAAAAAGAGTTGTCTTCAGCTGTTTTTCTAGCGACCTGATACGTTGAGTGACCCCGGTCTGAGTCAATCCCAAAATTTTTGAAGCGTCTTGGACTGTGCCCTTACGAACAACAGCCCAAAACGCTTCTAGGGTGGGGCTTAGTAAACTCATTTGTATTCATAGATTAATGCTAATTATGAATTATACAACATGTTTGTTTTATCTTAGATTCCCCGCAACAGAGTTACCAACATATGTAATGTGGAAAACTTAAAAACTAAATAGCG
>JAYTPC010000162.1:0-1630 GCA_043747425.1 Bdellovibrionales bacterium | reverse complement strand
GTAATAACTGCGCCATCAAACTTTAATAAATCAAATACGTTCAACCCAGCGACCGGAAAGTATTTGTAATTTTGAAGGTTGCGAGCTGCTAACATGAATTTCTCGTCAGACATCGCGTCGATTAATACCGCTTTTTTTACGCCAAAAGTTTTTAATCTTTTGTTAAGCTCAGTCGCTTTGCCTTCTGAAGCCATTGAATCAACAACAAATAATCTGCCTTCTTTTAAAAGGTAAGATAAAGCCATTGATAAACCAACTTTGCGAGTTTTCTTAGGTAAAACATAAGCGTAATTACGAGGAGTAGGTCCAAACATTGTACCTCCGCCTGGCATTAACGGAGATCGAGTAGACCCTTGACGAGCGTTACCAGTTCCTTTTTGTTTGAAAGGCTTCTTACCGCCACCACTGACTAAACCTTTTGTTTTTGTCATATGAGTTCCTTGGCGGCGAGATGCTAATTGCCAACGAACAACTGTGTGAAGAACATCTTTTCTAACTTCGACTTCAAAAACGTCTGAAGCTAAATCTACTTGGCCAACTTTTTCATTTTTCCAATTTGTAATATTAACTGTAGCCATAATTACTCCTTAACCAATCTTACAAGAGTATTTTTGCTTCCTGGAACAGGGCCTTTTACAAGTAAAACGCCATCTGCTGCATTTACATCAATAACTTCAACATTTCTTACTGTGATTGTTTCGTCACCCCAGTGACCTGGAAACTTTTTACCTGGCATAACTCGGCCGGGCCAAGTTCTGTTACCAGAAGATCCTGGACGGCGGTGAAATTTAGATCCGTGAGTCGCAGGACCCCCAGCAAAATTCCAACGTCTTACAGAACCTTGAAATCCGTGACCTTTTGATTTTGAAGTGATTTTTACAACATCACCTTTAATCAAAGTATCGATAGATAAACTATCACCTAATTTTAAATCTGCAGGCAACTGTTCTAAACGTAACTCTTTAATGTATTGCGCACCTGTTTCAAATCCTGCTGCTGATAAATGGTTTTTCTCAGCAGTCGTACTGTTTTTAGCTTTTTTAGCAACTGCGGCAACTTGGACAGCAGAGTAGCCGTCTTTTGCAGTTGTTTTGATTTGTGAAACTTTCCAGTTTTCAAATCTTAAAACTGTTACAGGAATTGCTTCGCCTTTGTCATTGTAGACAGTGGCCATTCCTTCTTTGAAAGCAAAAAGACCATTTAATTTAACGCCTTCAGAAGAAGGAGTTTTTGATTCAGCGTTTTGTGTTTGCATTTCGCTCATTTTTTACTCCTTCTTTATTCAGCAGATAGTTTAATTTCAACGTCGACACCAGCAGATAGATCTAATTTCATCAATTGATCAATTGTTTGCTGAGTAGGCTCAAGAATGTCTAACATTCTTTTATGAGTTCGGATTTCAAATTGCTCACGAGATTTTTTATCGACGTGCGGAGATCGTAATACTGTGAAGCGATTTATACGAGTTGGAAGAGGGATGGGACCCGCAACTTTAGCACCCGTACGACGTGCAGTTTCGACGATTTCTTTAGTCGATTGATCAAGTAACTTGTGATCAAAGGCCTTAAGCCTGATTCTGATTTTTTGACTTTTCATAATACCTTTTCCTAGTTCTGCTCGCCAAAACCTT
>JAYTPC010000161.1:0-45717 GCA_043747425.1 Bdellovibrionales bacterium | reverse complement strand
TTATCACACTCCTTCCAACCCATTGGAATTCCTCCTTGATTGGAAAAGTGTAAACTATGTCTCCGGTATAAAATGTAAACTATGTGTCAGGACGGACATCCCTTGGTCTAGTTAGACACGGGAAAACTCTACTTACAAGTGGTCTAAATTTTCAGGGTAACCTCAGCCCCGATCGCCCCGCTTTATGGGAGAATTGACTAACGTCTAGTACGTTTCTCAAGAAATTTTCACTTACATCCGATGTAAATTGGAATGTCAAAAATAGTAAAAAAATCTTCAGCGCGAGACCGCATCCGAGCATTCTTTTTGAAGAATGTTGGTAAGGTGGTTACGAAAGAAATGATCCAAAAGGCTGCCACTAATCCTGAGACTGGAGTGGTTCCTGAAAATTGGCATCAAAGATTGTCTGAGCTTAGAGTAGATGAAGGCTATATTATTCTTTCTTGGCGAGATAGAAGTTTTTTAAAGCCTGGTCAGTATCTCTTGGAAAATGCGACACCAACTGGGATTATTAAAAAGCGCGCAGTTTTATCGACAGCGGAGCGAGAAGAATTGTTTCAACGCGATAGCCATTCTTGTAAATGGCCTGGATGCGGATTAAAAAAAGGTATGGTAGACTCGGTTGGCGGCGGTATGGTTGTGTTAACTGCAGATCATCTAACACCGCACAGTGTGGCCGATGTTACTACTCATTCCCTAGATGAATGGCAAACGCTCTGCGCGCGCCATCAGCAGGAAAAGAAAAATCTTATTGATGACCGAACAGGCCGTAAAAATCTTAGGGAGTTAGTGAGAAACGCTCCCAAGGAAATTAAACTTCAAATACTCAGGGATTTAGAAGAATTTTTTAAAGAATCAAGAAAGAGAAAATAAGGCATTTTCTTTTCATATGAAATTTCAAATCTAGGATCATTTAACAAAGTTTTTTCGATCAAATCCGTTGTCAGACTTAATGGTTTGAATTTAGCACCATCTATATAGATAGATGAAAATAGTTCTATTAGTACAATATCAAACAAATCTTGTATTAATGATTTTTCGGAAAGTGAAGAAAGCGTAATAGCGTGTTTCAAAATAACTTCCTCTATTGAAGTAAATGACAGACTATCGGAATCAACTTTATTACGTTTCTTTTTAACTTCTACTTTTTGGAACGACAATACCAGATCGGATTTTGGCGCTGATCTCATATTAGTCTCAGTTAAAGAAGGGGCAGATCTTTTTGCGGGAACTACCGCTTTCAGTTGAAAGCCCGCTTGATCGCAAGAGGTCATTAAGGCATCCCAAATCTCAGGATCTTTATTAGCAAAAGTTACAGTCATCCATCGATTTGGTTTTAAAACTCTATAGCATTCTGAAAATATAGCGCCTAATCCACTCGAATAATCAAAATTAGTAAGACTACGAACTGGATTAAATGCGACCTCTTGGGTAAGTTTATAGTCTTCTTCTAGCCAAAGATTCCAGAGCATCGATAATTCGCCATATTGAATTCCTTCGCCTCCATATGGAGGATCTGTAAAAATATAACTCACTTCATTGTCTTTAAACGGCAAATGTCGGCTATCTGTTAATATTGCTTTAGAATTTTTATCTATCGAAAACTGCGAAATATCTTCTACAGCGAGTAAGCTCTTTTTTAATCGATTTTCAAAATACCAAAAAGGGTTTAGTTCCTGTGAGTCTTTAGGCAGCCAATAGCAATTTATTTTCCAGCTAGGTCCACCGGCATCACCTTTAAAGTCAGCAATCATTTTAGTAAATTGTGCTAACCCCGCAGTAAAAGAAAGCAATAGCCATTCTCTAATGTGAGGGTCGGGAATCTTTTTGATTTCTAACCAAATAGATGAGGTTGCAAAGAAATTTCGTTTTGTGAACAAGTCCTGCCAACGTTTGATATTTGCCTTTTTGAGTTTTCTCATTTGCCAGCCGTAGAAAATTTCTGCGTCAGGCGATTCAAGGATTGGCCAATCAACTGAACAATTTTGTATATCATTGGCGTTAGGTTTGTCTGCGCCACTGTGACCGCAGGTTGTGCACTTGTACCGTACTTCTATTAGTACATCTCCTTTAAAGCCTGAACTTCTTAAAATCGCCTTAGAGGAACATTTGCGACATAAGGTTGAATATAAATTTTCTTGTAAAGCTTTAAATTTATCGCACAAAGTTTTGATCACGGACTCAAAAGATTTTTTTGATGGAGGATTCAACAATGCATTCGTCATACGAACTGCAACGGGATTTAAATCTGTACCAACTGACTTTCGTTGATGGATAGCACCTTCCACTATCGTTACACCGCTTCCGCAAAACGGATCTAAGACTATTTCCCCAGGTTTAGAGAAATATTCAATATAACGCCCAACTAAATTACTTGGTTTTTTTCCCCAGTATTTATGAAAATTATATCGAGGCTCCCAGGTAGTAGATTGCAATAAACCAACAGAGTACTCTATATTTTCACGAGTAAACTTCTCAATTTTAACGTCTTTATAAGCAGGCAATTCGCCATTAATAATAAATTCTTGTTGCACTAAATAAACCTAGTCCTTTCGAGTAATTGAATCAATATAATGTTAAAAATCCGGCATCCGAATTTGCTTACTGCAGCGTTGTAATTTGCACTTTAAAAGAGCGTCAGTTGCAAAAATTGTTCTTAAAGCTTCCGAAGGACTTCTCAATCCCCACGAGTTCCCATATTAGGCCAACGATTAAAGATTTTTTAGGATCTTAAGTGCTAAACTAATTTTTTCGTTAGGTAAATAATTGACAAAATTAAGCAGCTCTTTTCTTGGATCCGCGCATTCGTAATATCTTCGTACTCTCTCGTAAAAACTCTTTTGTTTTAAATCACCGTATAAGATCAAAAATTTTTCCAAATTCGCATCAGTTGGAACGTCAACGCGACCATTCTCTATGTGAGAAATGTATGAGTCGGAAAACCCGAGCGCATCACCTGCCTTCCGCATTGAGAGCCCAGATTGAATTCTTAACTCTCGAAGAACTTTAGCGGCATCCGTGTGGATTATTCGAGAAGTTCTTTTACTCTGTTTGCCACCGTTTTTGATTAATAGATTCGGGTAGTTGGAGAACAGAAGTTAAGCCTGTGGCACTACTTCTCCACCATTTCAAATACTGATATCTGAAGAGGTCGGCTTTCGGAAGTTCGGAGAATTTTTTATATCAGAATTTACCAGTTTATAAAGATAAGCGCCAAGCTGATCTGCAGTCTTATTTGCATCTGAATCGGTAACTTTCAGCAATTTCAATATTGTCTGACACTCGCGAAGTGATCCGTACGCCGTCTGAAAAAAATTGCGCTTATCATTTATGGAAGCCTTCGCATTTCCTTCAGACAAGTTCAGTGCAATTGACGAAGCCGCGCGATGGAGTTGATCTTTTAAGTTACCAGCGACTTTGATTTTTTGCGCTTGGTCGTAAAACTGAATTGCGAGTTCCAGTGTTTTGAATGATTTCATAAATTCTACTTTTTTGAAAAGTGAACTTTGCAAATCAAAGCCTGAGGGTAAAGTTATTAGAGGGATTGTTATAACAAAATGAAAAGTAATATTCTGAAGAAAATCAATGTTGTTGGTACTAGCGGATCAGGAAAGTCCACCTTTAGTAAGCGTTTGTCGAAGATCTTAAATGGTTCTTATATTGAAATGGATAAAATTTTTTGGGGTCCAAATTGGTATTGGCCCTCTGATGAAGAATTTTTTAGTAAACTTCAGAATGAGCTTCGGCAGGATAGTTGGATTCTGGATGGTAATTATACTCGCACGATTCCGATAAAGTGGGAAAAAGTGGATACAGTTATTTGGCTTGATTACCCATTTTTGATCACTTTATTTAGAGCAATAAGAAGAGCATTCCTTCGATCGCTTACACAAGAAGAGCTGTGGGAGGGTACTGGGAACCGAGAGTCGTTTAAAAAAAGCTTTTTTAGTAATGATTCGATCATTCTTTGGATGATTAAAACTCATAATCAAGTTCGCAAAAAATACGAGAGTTATATAGTTGATTCTAAGTTTTCTCATATCAAATTTATTCGCTTGAGAAGCGACCGGGATGTTGAATTTTTCTTAGCAAATAAAAATTATAATTGGCAGCCACTTTCTCCTGCCGAGCTTGCTACCACGTTGAAAAATTTAAAAACTCAATGGTCGATCGCTGGTGGATGGGCCATAGACTTATTCATCGGCGAACAAACTCGAAAACATGATGACATAGATATAATTGTAAAAAGAGAAGATCAATTTGAAATACAAAAGGTATTGAAGAATTGGGAGATGTGGGTTGCTGATCCTCCTGGTACACTTAAGCCTTGGAAAAAATCAGAGTTTATTTGCAAAGGGCTTCAAGATATTTGGTGCCGTCGATCTAAAAATGATCCATGGCAGATTCAGATTATGCTTTATGATGTTGAAAATGGAGATTGGCTTTTTAAGCGAGACGAATCTATTCGAAAAAAATTGCAGGATGTTTTGATTACAAGCAAAAACGGGCAATTGATTTTAGCGCCAGAGGTTCAACTGTTATATAAATCGAAGTCTTTGCGAGATAAGGATAAATTGGATTTCGACAATACACTTTCAGCGATGGATGTAGGTCAGAAAAAGTGGTTGAAAGAAGCGCTCATCCAGATTTATGGAAATAATCACGAGTGGCTCGTTAAATTATAGAGCTACTTTTCTTGATGTTCCCATTATATAGAATTAGCTATTTAGAATGGTGGTATAGTTTCCACCATTACACCAGTTTTAGACTCTTTATTGATTGGCTTCACATCTACAGAGCGCTTTAGCGGTAACCTCATCGATAGAGATTAAAGCGCGAATGGCCAGGTTCTCTGGGCACTTAGTTGGTAAATCAACTGAGGTCTTTTTGTTTTTGTAATTAGTTGAAACAGTAAATGAAATAGTTCCTCATTTTTGGGACTTGTTTTAGTTTCTAAATTGGTCAAACATGTCTAAATGAGAAATTATTTACACAAAAACAAAAACGGTATTTCAATTGTTGAAGTTCTTGTTGCCACTGGCATCATGGCCATTCTAATGGCTGGCTTCTCATCCATGATGTTAAGTCAAAATAAAGAAACCAGAGCTATTGCTGAAATTTTATCTGCGCAAGATTTAATGAAATCAATGATTGCATCGCTAGCCAAAGGTGATGTTTGCCGCCACATATTATCCACAAGAGATTTTAAAGCGAATCTGGTTGCTGCCGGTCAGCCACAAACAATTGATATCGGCAATCAACCGATTTATTCATCGATGGTAGCCGCTGGCACACCAGGACCAGTACTTATTAAAAAAGGTGATAAAGCTTCTGCGTACACATCCTCATTAGAAATCGAAAGTATTCAATTTGAAGTAACAACCGGAACTTATTCAGGACCGATCGGCAATTTTCAAGGTCGTTGGATTGTTAATTTTGACGGAAGTAAAACAGTTCGAAAGCTCAGACCACTCTCTATTTCGGCAGTCATTACAGCAAATACCACAGTGCCTACGGCGGCCAATATAGTGTCTTGTCTAGGTAGTGGTGGATCATTGGGCAGTGGTAATGCAAACTACTTAACGAAATGGGTGACCGATGCCGAGATTAAAGAATCAGTTATTTATGAAGATCCAGTTAATGGAAGAGTCGGAATAGGTACAACAACTCCATCAAGTCAGTTGGCTGTTTCTGGTGTTTTGAGTTCAGGTAAATTACAAGTCATTGATATTGTCACTGAGAGCACACCATGTGCGCCGAGCGGCTTAGTAGCGCGAGATTCTGTTGGCTTGCTACTTTCTTGCCAATCGGGTGTGTGGGAAAAGGTAAGCGGCGATAGCGTTGCTGCGAATAGCAAGTCTTTTGCAGGGGCGCAGCTATTACCAAAACTTGTGGCGAAGATTGGTTCACCACTCTCAACTGGTCCGTGCGATTCAGCGAATTCAAATAAATGCTGGGCAAAGGAAGACGGTGTTTCACGAAATGAAATTCTCGAAGTCGTTCCTGTTTTTGGGGCGACTACAAATCCGAACTGGGCATATTCATTCAGCCTGACTGTATCACCTAAAAGACAATACATATCTGTATCCACAAAAAGTTATCAATTTGACGGCACCAATGTGTACACCACAATTTCCGGTACTATGGCTGGTGTGACAAAGGCGTGTGCTCATTCAAATAATTATAGCGCGTGGAATTCTTCGGCTTCTTGCGTCTTAGTGGTGGAACCCAACATATCCGCCGAAATTCGTGTGCGTCACATGTGTTCAGGTGCTAACTGTTATATAGCGGGTCCGCATGGTGGAGATTCAACTAAAGGAGTTTCTGCCGAGCCATCGGTTACTTATTATTCTCTGGCTATAGATTAATTCAATGAAGCTGACCGCTATCAAACGCTGAAAAAACTGAAATTAAAAACACACGGAGTACCCCATGCTAAAAGCCTACATCTGTATCTGGTCTAACAAAAGCGCCGCCGAAATGGTTAAGTTCTACAAATCTGTTTTCAAAAACACCAAGGTCGGTAAGTTCGCCTACTGGGGAAAAAACCCCATGGGTGTTGAAGAAGGTTCCGTACTTACCGCACACATCACAGTTCTAGGACAAAAAATTATGCTTTTAAATGGCTATATGGAAATGCCATTCAACGAATCTATTTCCTTTATTGTGCCTTGCAAAACTCAACGTGAAATAGACACCTACTGGAAAAAGCTAACGGCTGATGGCGGGAAAGCAGTTGAATGTGGTTGGGTGATCGACAAATTCGGCGTGCGTTGGCAGATCTGTCCCGCTGCGTTTGATATTTGGAATACTTCTAAAAATAAAGCTAAGAAAGAAGCCATGACGGCTGCGATGTGGACGATGAAAAAGCTTGATATCAAAGTATTGAAAGCTGCATTCGACAATGCTTAACTAAAACTGGGATCTGTTTTGGTTCACGGAGGAATCATGCAAAAAGGACGAGTAGAAGCATTCAGTGACGGAGTCATTGCCATCATTTTAACGATCATGGTTTTAGAATTTAAAGTTCCCCCTGAAGTTTCTTTTCATGGTTTATTAAGTTTAGCTCCGATATTTTTAAGCTATGTTATTAGCTTTATTTACGTTGGAATTTACTGGAACAATCACCATCACTTATTTCAAACGGTAAAAAAAATCGATGGACCAGTGCTGTGGGCTAATCTGTTTTTACTTTTTTGGCTTTCGCTAATTCCTTTTGCTTCTCACTGGATGGGAGAAAATAACTTCAAAGATGTAACGGTCACACTGTACGGCGTTGTTCTATTCGGCTGCGCATTTGCTTATAATATTCTGACAAATAGATTATTAAAAAATCATGATACCGAATCTGTGATACATAAAGCTGTTGGTAATAAATTTAAAGAACACGCATCACTGGTGTTGTATATATTAGGTCTTTTAATTTCATATTGGTTTCCGCAAGTTGCTTTTGGTATTTTCTCGATCGTTGCACTTATTTGGTTGTTTCCAGACAAAAGAATTGAAGAGAAAATGACAGAAGATAATCTTCAAAAAAGAAAAACCTGAGTATCAGGAGAGTTAATATGAACAAAGTGTCGGTTTCAAAAAAAACTTTATGGGTAGGTCGTGTGTTCAGTGGTTTGGCCGTTTTATTTCTTTTGTTTGATGGCGTTATGAAATTCTTAATGGATAAGTTTTCACCGGAAGTGCTTGAAGCAAGTGCCGCGTTGCAATGGCCAATTGAAAAAATGCCGTTGGTCGGAGCTATTCTACTGATTTGCACTTTTCTATATGTCGTGCCCAGAATAGCTGTTCTGGGCACAATTCTGTTGACCGGCTATTTGGGTGGAGCCATCGCAATTCACGTTCACGTTCGCGTTGGCAATCCACTTTTAACCCACACTTTGTTTCCCAAGACTGATCGTATATTTTTTCGATGATTGCACCTAAAACAATATAACCGCTGTTTGAATATTCATTTTTTTCTCCGCTTGCAAATTGGGCTTTGGATTTAAAAAGTATTTCAATAAAACGTGTTCGCTGCTTCCTAGTCGCTAGAGATGATGTAAACGAATCTTTCCAGAACGAATTAAATTCTGTTGGCTCTACAAAACCACTTCGATGAGTCAGTAAATCAAGAATCGTGATATTTGCATTTTGTCCTTCAAATGTAATATCTGGAAATATCGACTTCACTTTTGTTTCTAATGATAGTTTACCATCTTGTAGAAGTATTCCGATCAGATAACTTGTCATAGACTTTGTACATGAACCAATATGTTCTAACTGTTAATGCTGGCACCTCAACATGAAACAAAAGATCTGTGTTGCTAGGCTTCCTTTTCATATTCTGACAACCTACTCCGAAAGTAATAATTAAAATATTAAGAATCCAATGATTGAAGTTCACGTTTTAACTCCATCAAATAGTGCTTCATGACCGCGATACGTTTCTGGCCTTCTAACTTGCCAGATTTTGTTTTCAGAGTTTCAGCTGTTTTAAAAAGTTTGTTATAAAAATGATCAATTGTATATATAGAATCGTCAGCTGTGCGCGTCTCACAAAATGCATCTATTTCAGAATAGAAACTTCTTTTAAGCATACCTGCTACAGCAAAGCATCGGGCAATACCTATTGCGCCCAAACCGTCTAGGCGATCGGCATCTTGAACTATTTTTGCTTCAAGTGATTGTATTTCGATATTAGCACTGAAACTGTGTCCTTCGATGGCATGCGCGATGTCATCGTAAAAATCTGATGGGTAATCTATGGTTCTTAGAAAAGCAATGGCACCCTCTGCAGAAAGCTTTGAAGCTTGTTTCCTAAGTGGACTATCTTTGGGTACAATAACAAAGTCGTGAAGCCACGCTGCTGGTATTACGACTTCGGGTTTTCCGCCTTCTTTTGCACAGATTATTTTTGCAAGTCCAACGACTCTTTTAAAATGAAGCAAGTCATGTGCAGGATCATCATCAGAGGCTATACTTGCGATTTTTTGCTCGAAAAGGTGTTCCCAGTTTTTCATTGAATTCATAAAACCAAGTCTATTTTTGTGCAGTTGCTACAATGTATTCTGCGAAAACTTTGGTTGTGCCATCCGTTGCGACGTTGTTGCGTGTCCAAAGCGCAGTAAGATCTTCATGAAGCGCAATTTTTCCCTGGTCATTTAGTGTGGCGTATCCTCGATTTGTTGGTCCGTAATATTCAACAAAAAAATCGACAACTTTTTTTGGCGGAAACGGATATTCCAACGGATACATGTATCGTTCAATCTGCAATTCCTTCACGCCATTTTCTAAGCGCTTACGACATGTTGTTTCGTCACCCCATAATAATGGCGATGGAAAGTAGGACGGTGGCGGAACGTGTTTTCCGATAATTTTAAACATTTGGCCGACGTGACCTTCTGGGGTCCAGTTGCCCATGATCACTTTGCCTCCGCTTTTACAGACACGAATCATTTCAGAGGCTACTAATTCTGGCCTAGGCGCAAACATTGAACCGATTAAACTCATGACGACTTCAAAAGATTCGTCGCTGTAGGGAAGGTTCTCTGCGTCTCCTTGCTCGACTTCGATTTGCAGGCCTTCCTTTTTGGCTTTTTCACGAGCTTGCACGACAAGATTTTCTGCCAGATCAATACCAGTAACTTTAATTCCTTTTTTTGCGGCAGGAATTGTTAGCTGACCTGCTCCGCACGCGATGTCCAAAAGTTTGGTGGCAGCTGGAATTTGCAGTCGATCAAAAAATTCAAGCGCTCCTTTTTCAAGGTATTTTGCGAAAATACCATAGTCACCAGATTCCCAAGTTGTCTTAAGCCGCGTCTTAAGTGTAGCCATTTCTGTCGTCATCGAGTTCATGCGATCCCCCGTCTGTTTATTTACCAACAGATCCTTTTTTCTATTTTAAGTACAGTTTAATTTATCAAGTAATATGCACGCTGATATTTATGCGTGCTACTTTGCTTAGCGCAAGCCCAACTCAAAAAAATGGAATGTCCTGGTTCTGGTAGAATAAAACGTCTAATTAACGACCTAAAGCCCCGAAATTTTATATCTTTTTAAAACAAGCTGTAGTTTGATTAAAGGTATGGGAAAACAACCAATCCGCTTTATTATTCTTAGTGCAGCGATACATGTTTTTTCAAGTTGTTCAGCCTCGCTGAGTTTGGTTACTGAACCCAATATTTCTACCAGCCAGTGCACGTTAAAGAATTACACTACAGAAACTTCCATCAGTTTCCTGGGCTGTTCAAAACTAAGTCGCGATACAACAAGTTGTCTGGGCGTGCGACAAGCTCAAGGTCTTAGCGGATTCTGGCTTCGTTTTTCTTGTCGCGTAACTTTAACAAAAAGCGGCAGCGACGTGATCATCACAACTGATGGCCAGCCCGATTACAAATCTCGATATTTTGCTATGACCAACCCCTGCTATGAGTCTGACTTTCCAGCAGGTAGAAATGCGGTCTCAGATAAACTTGGGATACAATCTATTTCTGTAACTGTTCCTTTCGCGCCTGCCGCACCAGTGGGCTCGGTGGGTACTGCAATGAGTACGGGTGTTGTTGGCATTGCTATTAACGGAGTCGCCATATTTAGTAATGTACCAGCACCTGGCGATAATATTTATGCAAAAGTTGCCACTTTAGATAAGTGCGAAGGTCGTCCCG
Source organism: Bdellovibrionales bacterium (assembly GCA_043747425.1). Classification (GTDB taxonomy): domain Bacteria; phylum Bdellovibrionota; class Bdellovibrionia; order Bdellovibrionales; family Bdellovibrionaceae; genus Pseudobdellovibrio. Next base: position 35,065 of record JAYTPC010000161.1, on the reverse strand, counting down.
ACGGTACAAAGTATAACTATCATATCGAACCGCCGACAGTTTCAAATTCGGATTCTAATTTTGTAGGCGTTCTTCGTGACGGATTTCCCGTTTACGGGCGGTTTGAACCTGACGGAGCGTCAATTCCTACCCTGAATAAAGCAAGCGGTGGTGGGCATCTGGGAATAACTACCGACAGCCCAATAACTTCCGTTTATCACTATCACGTTCACTTGCAAACCTCTGGTGCCGATGGCGCCTATTTTATTACTTCCGGATTTTACATGAATACTCCCGGAGTATGCTCGGGCTGTCTCTAGAACAAAATAAAAAATGCCCGGGGCGACCGAGCATTTTTTTATTATTTCCGAAATTTATAAGCAAAAATATTATTGTGGTGGTGCCGTACCTGGAAGGTTTACCAATTCCATTCTAACATAGTGTCTTCGGATCAATTTTACCACATGTCCTCCTGTTGATTTTTTACCTGTTATATTTTCGGTTGAAGTCGCGAAAACTGAATTAGCTAAAATGAGACTTTGACTGTTTCTCAGCATGAGATTTGCTAACTTACTGAAAAGTGATGTGGTTTTAAAAATAAAAATATTTTTTAAATAACTGGCTTGCCTTTTTTATTTTATTATAAAGATTGATGCTCTAGATAAATTTCTAAAATTGTTAAGTGCCATATTTAAAAAATTTATAATTCGCAACATAAGTCGACGTTCAATCAAATCGCTGTATGTTTCCCTCAACAAGCTTAAGATGTGAAAGGCAGGAGGCATATGGAAAAATCTCATGAAAAGCCATTCATAAATGTCGAACGTAAAAAAACGAACGAAAGCTTGATCGCTGAACGCGATAAGACGAATGAATCTTTAAGTGATGTCCGCGTAGAAACAGAAAATAAAACTGATGACGTGCTTAAAGCAGATCAAATTTCAGCAGACAAGTCGACTGCAGCTTCTCGTAAAAAAACCGACATCCGTGAAAATAAGCACGAGTCCCTGGACGCTAATGGTAAATCTAGCCGTTACAAGGAATTGCAAAGCGAAAGACACATCGCAGATCAAGCTACTCTGCGAGAGCGAGTCCAGGCAGACGCTGCACACGTAAAAGAGCGTGATTCAAAAGATGAACAGGTAACCCAGTTTATGGAACGAGAACGTGAAAAAACTCACAAGAATTTATCTTTTGAAAGAACGCGCGCCGATTCAGAATTCGAAGAAAATTCAACACTTTTGTCTGCTGAAATTGCAAAGCATTTAAAGACAAAAACCAGCCTGACTTCGCGTGATGAATTTTTAGCAATTGTTAGTCATGACCTTAAAAATCCGATTGGAACTGCATCTTTATGTGCGGCAATGTTGCTAGAAGATGAAGCCTTCAAAGGGATGGGCGCTGAAATGCGCGGCTGGATTCAAATCATTAAGCGCAACAATGACACTGCCCTTCGGTTGATAAGCGATCTTTTAGATATGGAGCAAGTTGCCGAAGGAAAACTTAATATTAAGTTGGGACGCAATGATATTGTACAAATGATTCAAGAATCCATCGAAAGTTACGGGCAACTTGCCGCGACAAAAAAACTAGTATTGCATTTTTTGAAACCTGAAGTGCCTGAAGAAATTCTGTGTGACCGTGACCGAATCATGCAAGTCATTTCGAACCTGATTGGAAATGCAATAAAGTTTACGCCTGAGGGCGGTTCGATTACGGTCAATGTCATTTTTAGCGACTCAGAGTTACAAGTTTTTGTTCATGATACCGGCCCGGGCATCCCTGCTGATAAAAAAGAAAAAATTTTCGAACGATTTGTGCAATTGTCGAAAAACGGTAGAAAAGGATTAGGATTAGGATTATACATTTCAAAAATGCTGATTGAAGCTCATAAGGGGCGACTTTGGGTGCAGTCTGAAGTCGGCCAAGGAAGTACTTTTATTTTTGCCCTGCCTCGATGGAATTCAGCCAGCCGACCGGTGCTTCAGTGAATTCGAATCAGACTGAATATTCTCTGAACGAAGTCCTCTTCTAATTTGATAATTACCACACAAGGCCTTCAGTTGCAAAAAAGTGTGGAGCTAGATATACCTAAGTTATGAAAAATTTAAAAACCATTTTTTATACAATTATTTTGTTGATTGCTGCTGTTCTAGGTCAACAAATTATTTCTTTATCTAAAGACAATCAACTTCGAAAACAAGATTACTCAGATATTAACAATATTAAATATGGACTATTTAGTATTAACCAGTGGAAGAAACAGATTTCAGAAATCGTCAATTCCGAGATCTCAGGTTTGGACCTAAAGGGTAACGAAGCCACTATTAAGCCGATGCTAGAAACACAGCTGAATCAGCTAATTGACGGTGTGAATAAAAAAATGAAAGCTAAAAATGAAAAGTCTGTGAAAGGCAAAATGAAGCAGGCGTTCATCAATACGTTTGTGGATATTGACGATATAAAAGCAGGCATACCGCAATACGCCGATGACATAATGAAGCTGATGCAAAAGCCAAAGGCCAAGAAAAATTTAAAAGGCTTACTTCAGGATAAAGTTGATGATTACTTTGATAACACCTTTGAAAAAGAGGACATGACGAAAATCAATGGCATTATTCAACGGACAGGAGCCGCCGATCTTGAAAGTGCAAAAATCAAGCTGAATCAAAACATAGCCAATGCCAGTGATAAAATCTTTTTACTAACATGGAGTTTGATAATCCTTTCAACCTGTCTGTTTATTTTCGCAGGATTTAGCCAGACTTTACCTAGCTCGCAATATGTAATTCTAGTTTCAATTTTATTTGTCCTTTTAATCAGTGGAGTCACTGTCCCGATGATTGACATGGAAGCTAAAATTTCAGAAATGAGCTTTCTACTTTTTGATCATCCAGTTAAGTTTTTAAATCAAATTTTGTATTTTCAAACAAAAAGTGTTTTGGATGTTTTTTGGATTATGATCACCCACCCCGATTTACAAATGAAGATTGTCGGAATTTTGATGGTATTGTTTAGTGTTGTTTTCCCAGTCACAAAATTAATTTCGTCCATTGTGTATTACTATAACCACTGGAATGCGCGCGACAGTGAGCTTGTGCAATTTTTTGTTTTGAAATTAGGTAAGTGGTCGATGACGGATGTGATGATCATCGCCATTTTTATGGCTTATATCGGATTTAACGGAGTGATTTCAAGTCAGTTCGGAAAGTTGCAATCTGTTGACGAGGAATTGGTTTTATTAACAACGAACGGAACGTCGCTGCAGCCAGGCTTTTACTTATTTCTGGCTTATACAATCATGGCTTTATTTTTGTCCGAATTTTTAACAAAAAAATCAGATAATTTTACAATTCTTCAGCAAAAATCTTCTCTGTGATTCTCCAAAACTGATCTTGTTTTCGGGCGATCACGAACGAAGGCAGTCGGTACAGACTTTTAAACCGAATAACATCCTGGGGTGTTTGTAATTCGATAGCTAACTCGGACCTTCTTAAGTGCGACCGTAAAAAGTTTATATTAAATTTCTTAATGGATGATGCATTACTAAAAAAATGGGCTTCGCTAATATACTGAGCATCAAAATCATAATATCTTATTTCTAAATAAGAATTCGAGTTTTTGTCTTTGCGTTCGTCAAAAGTAATTTTATCTGGTGTTAGAACATGAAAGTTTTTCGAAAGCTTTGCTTGTTTTAATTTCGCATCAGCATCAATGAGCACTGCACTGCATTTTTCGCACTCTTTAGCTGTAATATCATTTTCGCACCCACAGCTATGACAAAGTTTTAATCGAAAACGAAATCCACAGGGTTTAATTTCTAATGTCTCTAGATCTTGGGTTGCACCTTTACATTTTCTTCCGAAATGTTCATAAACAATTCCATCATCATCGGCATAGCCCCAGAAGTTATTTTCAAAATTACACAAGGGACACGGAACCAAAACTTGAACCGTGTCCTTTTTTGGTCGCCGGTCATTTATTTCTGGAGCAAATATATCGTGCCCCATACCCGTATAGTCTAAAACGTAACAATCTTTTTTATTTTCAGAAAGTCGAAGTCCTCGTCCAACGATTTGTTGATACAAACTATTGGATTCGGTCGGACGTAAAATTGCAATCACATCCACATGGGGGGCATCAAAGCCAGTTGTTAAAACAGAAACATTTACCAAATATTTAAATTTTTTATTTTTGAAATCTTGGATTATTTTATTACGGTCACTCATTTCTGTATCACCCAAGACAAGTCTGGCATCCGCCGGTGGCAAGTAAGTCATAATTTCTTCAGCATGCTTCACTGAGCAGCTGAAGATCATTACGCCTTGGCGATTAAATTTTTCAGTGATGTCGATAATATTTTTTATAATAAACGGAGTCAGCCGTTTCTGACTTTTTAAAATCTCTTCAACTTCTGCAATTGTAAATGCACGGTCTTTGTCGGTTAACTCTGAAAAATCATAACAGGTGACTGGAATATCCACTTTAACCGGAGTTGTTAAATATCTGTTTTTGATCATATACGACAGTGGCAGCTCAAAAACACACTGCTTGAAAAATCTTTTCTGCTCTGTCTTTAATTCGCCAAGATGAGAATATTCGTAAATCCAGCCCAATCCCATACGATAAGGCGTAGCTGTAAGGCCCAAAATACAAAGTTCAGGGTTTCGCTCTAAAAGTTTTTTGATGACTTCTTGGTACTGAGTAGAACCTTCATCAGCGACACGGTGACATTCATCAATAACCAATAATGAAAAATCATTAAAGAAATCATCAGGTGCACGAGCCACTGACTGCACACTGCCAAATATGGCTTTCTGATCCCAATCTTTTTTGCCAAGACTTGCAGAAAATATTCCTGCTGAAAGATCATAGCTTTTGTATTTCTCATAATTTTGTTCAACCAGCTCTTTCACGTGCGCCAAAACCAAGACGCGTCCGTTAGCAATTCGTGCAAGTTCTGCAATCACAAGACTTTTGCCTGCACCAGTTGGCAAAACGATCACAGCCGGTTCACGCTTTTTTCGGAAAAATTTTATCGTATTATTAACAGCTTGCTGCTGATAGTCCCGAAGTTTGTACATGAAGATACATTAACCGATCCAGTGAAGAAAAATCAATTCAACAAAAATTGCATTTGAAGCTAAGTCACGATAGCGTTCACTGTGGAATTATCAAACAAACTGCAACATTTTAAAATTCGCCTGAATAGAAAAAATGTGACTGACTGGCTATTTATTTTTGCTGGTATTTTTATGGCCAGTGTTCGTTATTCAGCATAATATAAAAGATACTCGTGACGGAATGATTAAAAAAAGAGCCCTGCATTAAGTACAACTAGCTTCGGAGGTTTTCTTGAACTGTTTAAAATCGTTTGCCGCAGGTTTTATTTCGACAATTTTTTTCCATCAGGGACTTTTGGCCTTGCTGCATGTTGCAGGCATTACTCCACGTCTGGCCTACAACATGACACCGACAGAACCATTTGCAGTTCCCAGTGTCATTTCAGCGGCTTTTTTCGGGGGACTATGGGGAATATTGATTTGGAAGTTTGTTTCAGGACTTCCGCGTAAGTCGCAAATTATACGTTCTATTGTTTTTGGCGCTGTAGGTCCAACTCTGGTTGCTTTCACAATTGTGATGCCATTGAAGGGTGTCGATTTTAAAATTGAATATGTTCCGTTTGGACTTTTATTAAATGGATTTTGGGGTTTGGGCTTGTGGGTTCTGATGCAGGTAAAAACAAAATAAAATTCAATGAGTCTAAAAATTTCAAGAATTCTTCATGCAGGCTATATATTTGAATGTGGCGACACAAAAGTTGTTTTCGATCCGATTTTTGAAAATCCATTCAGTAAAAATTGCTACGCATATCCAAGCATTGCTTTTGATTTCGAACAAATAAAAAATCTTAAATTTTCGGCAGTTTTTATTTCTCATTTTCATGACGATCATTGTTCGTTAGACAGCCTTAACCTGTTAGATCGAAATACTCCGATTTACCTGTACTGTGTCTACGACGAGTTGTTTTCAATGATCAAGGAACTGGGCTTTGTCTTCGTCTATTCATTACAAGTAGATATGCCGGTTCAAATTGATTCCATAGAAATCATACCGCGACGTGCACTGGATGCAGACGTGGATTCGTTATTTCATATAAGGGCTGACGGCTTAAATATTTTAAATGTTGTTGATTCTTGGATTGATAAAGTAACGATGATTCAACTAGAAAAACTTGGAAACTGGGACATGGTTTTGTGGCCATTTCAAACAATGCGAGAAATTGAAGTGATAGCACCTTTTAAAGCAGAGCCGGCACCCCAATATTTACCTTCAGAATGGATAAGCCAGTTGAAAACATTGAATCCAAGGTACGTGGTGCCCAGTTCATGCCAGTTTATTCAAGAAAGTTGGTCTTGGTACAATCATTCCTTGTTTCCCGTAACGTATAAGCAGTTCGCTTCTGAAATGAAAACAGCGCTACCAAATACGGAAGTGGTAAGACTAAATCCGTCGGTCAGCATTGTACTTGATAAAGACTCACTCAATGTTTCCCAAAGTTTACCTTGGATTCAGACCTTAGGTGATCAAGACATTGATTATGATTACCAGCCACACTTAAAACCGCCAGCAACAGCAGAAATTGCAAAAAACTTTGCGGGGTTATCAGAAGCACAAACAGAAAAGGTTCTGCATTATTGCCAGAGTGGGATTCTAAAAAAATATTGCGACTTACAGCCGTCAGATGAGCCTTACTTCGACAGAGTAAGGATTTGGCAGCTAACCGTCTATGATCACCAGGGACATCCGACTGATTTCTTTTATAATGTTAGCAATAAAAGTATCGAATTGATTTCTGCAGGAAGTGAACAGATTGGATGGCTCACAGAAATTCCATCTTTTAAATTATTATCTGCTTTGGAAAACGGCGAGGCCCTGACTTCTTTGTACTTGCGTATCAACGATATTCAGTTCGACTCTGTTACTGAACGGTTGATTACATCCGTTGAAATTATTGAAGATCCACTTGTTCGATGTTTATTTAACGGCAATTTTGGGGCTTACCAAAAAGCACAGTTAAATCGCATTCAAGAAAAACAAGATTAATCAGTGAGTTTGTTCCAGCGATTCTCTAAGGTTTTGAAATCCTGAAATGCAGTTTCTTCTTTGTAAATAAGTGTTTCATATTTTCCTGCAACTTCGGTTACAAAATCATGAAGGTCAGGAAATTTTTCCGCAATAGCTTTCATGGATTGGATCGGGCTTTCTGAAGCATTTATCTCTAGGCCATTGTTAGAAGCCCATCCTTCCATGCTGTGAATCAGTTTATAAAGCTGATGTTTTTTGATTTCGACCAGTTTCTTGCGACTGCGGCTGTAAAAAACCAGCAGAAAGACGATGAAAAGAAAAACAAAAGCCCAATACTTATTTCCCTGAAATTTTTTTAGAAAGCTAAGTTGAGTTTGTAAATCATAATTCAGTAAGAACAAAGTCCACTGATAGTTTATATTATCAAAAAATGAATTGAATTGATAAATAACCTGCATATATGATTTTTCATTTTTGAAACTTAAATTCTTAGAATTGAAAATCTGATCTTCCTCACTCAATGAGAAAAAGTTTTCTGCTCCCATAGAAATTCGTAAGGGTGAAATCAAGCCAGTCGGATCAATGCGTACCCAGTTGCCAGCCAAAGAAACTTCTACCCAGGCATGAGCATCTTTTTGAGATATTTTCCAGAAGTCGCCGATTGAATTGTAAAGTCCCCCTTGGTATCCGATCACTACACGAGAAGGCACGTCGAGGGCTCTGGCCATAGTTGCAAAAGCTGCAGCAAAATGTTCACAGAAACCTTTTTTCCGTACGAATAAAAAATCATCCATGTTATTGCTATAAAATCCAGGCTTGATCGTGTAAATAAAGTCAGTTCTTGAAAAAAAATCTTTCAAAATTTCGACTCTGCCGACTAAATCTGTGCTTTTCAACTTCATTTTATCGATCAAAGCCTTTGTCTTTTCGGGAAGCTCTGGGTACTGCAAATATTTGGATTGGTCAGTTACCTCTGGTTCCAAAAAAGTTCTGTTTATGAAAGATTGTGCTTGAATCTGCACTTGAGATGAAGTGCTTTGATTTAAGTAAAAAAGCTGATCTGCAAACTGTTGAATCGGCAAATTTGAACTAATGACTTTGAAAGGCACATCTAGCAAGAAAACATTTTTTAGATTTAATGGATCAAGAATAATTTGATAGTTCAAAATATTCGCAGATAGTACAGTGAAACTTTTATCGGACCTTATGGGAAATGTTTTTTTCCAAATTAAGCCATTAGAATCTGTAAGGACGCTGCCTCGCCAGTAAAGTTGATCACTCTGCATTTTAATATTTTCGATTTTGGCAGTGAATACGACTTGATTTTGTAAGGCCAGCTCTGATACCTGACCCGGATTTAGATCTTCACTGAACCCAGTTTTTGTCGTTGGGCTCTGAACTTTTTTGGTTTGAAAGATGACGAACCTTGGAAAGACCACAAACAAGAAAATAAATAACGGCAAAGCCCGCAAGGTCGTACTGGCAAGAAAAGTCTTTTTGTTAATTTTTGAATTAGAAATTAGGCTGTACCACAATCCAAAAAAAGCAATAACTGCGGGCGTAATCCAAATAATATCTAAGTTGAAAATAGATTTCAAAGCAACGAGTAAAAACCCAAGCAGAATTACAAAATAAGTATCGCGCTCAGACTCATAATTTAGAATAGCAATCGATGCAAGGGCTACTAGTATGGCTGTGGACTCTTCCTGACCGAAAACCGTCTTGTACTGCAAGTAAATGATCAAGAAAACGATGAGAGCAATGCCGGTGGCCAGCAGTTTAGAAATCTTTGGAAAATTAAATCTTTCGAAAGCAAATCTCCAAAGGAAAATAGTCACTGCAAAAACACTGATCCATACTGGTACTTCAGTTGCTGCTATGGCTAAAGTCGTCAGCAAAGATAAAGCAAGGACGGTATTGGAAAAAAACATTTTCATTATAATGTCTCTGCTGGGATTAGAAGTGCCAATTTTTCCATGCAGTTCTTGTAATGAATTCCATCACTGGCGTATACGGTTTGATGTTGGCTGATTTTAAGACTGTAAAACTCGTTATTTTTATGGCTAGTATCAACCCACAATGCCAATTGGGACACTTTATCTTCGAAATCTACAATCTGATTTGTCATGTTCCAATCAATCAATATTTTCTTTTCGTCGCCAGATTCGTAGTTTTTAACAAAATGTTTTTGATGCTTAAGACTAGCTTTCCAATCAATTTTGTTCGGTGAATCCGTTTTTTGAAATTCACGGTGATCACGAAATAGACCTCGACTGTCTTTTGTCGGATCAATGTCATCTTGATGTTGCTGACTAATTTCACGCGGAATATTTTTCTGGCCTTTTTTTTCTGGATAGACGATGAACTCGGTCATTTGTTCGTAATACTTCCAGGCGCGTAGCATGCCAAATGGAAATTTGCTTTGTATAACAAGTCTTGGACTTTTGTTTAATCCACGTCTAGCAGGCATCCAGTCTATGTAAGTTCTTCTAGATATCTTTCCACTAATGACTTCATCTATTTTATAAGTGCCTAATTTATTTTTCTTTTTATCTATAGATATTTCAATATCCCATAGAAAAGATTTTGAATTCAGATTCTTGAAGTGCACTTGCAGCTGATTTTCTTCGTTTGCAAACAATGTGTTTGCTGAAATCCCTGAAACTTGAAACCGGTCTACGTTTTTATTGGTTAACCACATACCAGATAGCGCCATCGAAATCAGAAAGAACACAAAAAAGTAAAGTAAGTTGTTGTTAAATCCAATGGCCATAAATAGCTGAATTAATGAAACTGCTGCAAAGGTAAAACCGAATCCAGTGGGTACAATATAGGTTTGGTTGGCCCTTAGTTTTAGTCGACTATCTAGGAACAGCAGTTTGCTTTTCAAGGATGCTAGCCCATTCGCGACCTTGTCGTAGACCATGAGTTCCTCCTAAGCGGTGACCAAGTGCAGGCTGCAGAACTGATTTAATATCTTCAGGCTTCAGATAATCACGTTGTTCAAGGTAAGCCCAAGCTTTTGCCGATTTTATCAATGCGATTCCCGCACGTGTTGAAGCAGGCTGTCCTGGAAAACCACTTTGTCTAGAATTCTCTAATAAAAGACTGACATATTCTGCAACGTTCTGTGATACATGGACTAAATCCACATGTTCTTGAATTTTGTTCAGTTCGCCAGCTGAAAGCAGCGGCTCCAAATCCGAAATTTTTTCACGTGGATTTTTTCCCTGAAAAATTTGGATCTCTGTTTTTTTAGATGCAAAATTCAGCTCAAGACTGAACATAAAGCGGTCCAATTGACTTTCAGGCAACGGAAATGTTCCTAAATTATGATGTGGATTTTGTGTCGCTATCACAAAAAAAGGTTTCGCCAGGCTCCAAGTTTTTCCATCTAAAGAAATCTGACCCTCTTCCATAGCTTGCAGCAATGCACTTTGCGTCCGCGGACTTGCGCGATTAAGTTCATCGGCTAAAATTAACTCGGCAAACAAAGGACCTGGGTAGAAATGAAATTCTTGATCTTTAGGGTTGTATATATGGCCACCCAGAATGTCAGTGGGTAGCAAATCAATCGTGAATTGAATGCGGTTTGTTTTAAGACCCAGCAATTTTCCCAGCGTTTGCACCAGCGTTGTTTTTCCAACTCCAGGTACGTCTTCGATCAAAAGGTGTCCGCCAGCTAGCAAGCAAACAGTAGAAAGTTTTATGGCTTCCTCTTTGTCTAGAAATACTGTCGATGTCTTTTGTATCAGTGAACTAATTTTGGTGTGCATAAAATTTGAGATTCGTGATTTATTCACCGGCGCCAGGAAATGAAGTAAAATCTTTCCAATCGGCGAAATCATTCAGCGGATCTGATCCTGACGATCCAGTTGTATCCGGATTACCGCCCTGACGAAGTTCAGATAGCACGTTCCACTCACGAACCATCACTCGAATTCTGGCTTTCACTTCAGAATTTGTATTGTAACAAACATAGGTATGAAATGGATTTGTTCTAATGTTTACACTTACAAAATTTACATAACTATTAAAAGCGATTGGTGCAGTCGTTCCCCCAAGTAAATCTGCTGCAGGAGTATAATTTGAAACATTCGCATGGTCAGCAGGCTTAAAATAATTAGCAGCACGAATATTACCGTTTAGCAGCTTAGAAACGGGCGATTCAATGACTCGTGTAATGGACAGTCCATTATCACTTTCCGAATAAAGTTTTGAAATAGGTCGGCCGAACAAGTCCTTGTCAAAATCAGTTAAATTTGGTCCTGACAGGCAGTTGCCAAAACTGCCTGTGTAAGTTCCACTTCGCGCTGCTTGGTCTGTAGTTCCAGCATTCATATTCCAAACACCTTCACAGCAATTCGGACCGCCACCTTTGGTGTAGTCAAAAGCACAAACAGGATCTGTGTCCGAAAAAGAAAAAGGCCCGGCACTGCCAATTCCTGGTAAATATTTAAAATAATAATAGGGGGTTTCAAGAGCATAATCACAAAGTCCAGCAGGCACAGACATTTTTAGTGTAACTCCGCGAGCATAGAGATCAAGTTCGTGCGTTTCTACCAAACAAACAATATCAGCAGCTGGAGTATTAAAGTCAGAAACAGGAACTGAACATGACTGCGTCCAGTCGGAATCAACATTAATTCCTCCGATTAACTTATGGGTCGCATATGGCGTTACTGTTGAACCTTTATAACCAACAACATAAAATGATCCAATCAAAGGTGCCTCGGTAACCACATCTTCACCAAGCGAAGCCTCTTCAGCAGCCTTGTTACATCCAATCAAAACTGAAGAAATACTTACTGATAATAAAATTAAAATTGATTTTAGATTTTTCATTTGTTTAGCTTAGCAAAGCTAGCTAAGAACACGAACTTGTGTTTTCATTACCTGGCCCAAAGACTTGCCTTTGAAGGATATAATGACCCCCCCCCAAAATATATTATTTTTGATTGTGATGGTGTACTTATCGATAGTGAAATTCTGGCCAATCGTGTCGAGGCCGAAATCAAGAATGAACTTGGCTTTCCAATCACGCTGGAACAGCAAATCAAAAAATTTGTGGGCATGGGCATAAATCATCCAGACATGCAGGCAGAACTGCAGGCAGAACTGAAGCGTTTGCCTGCAAATTATCTAGACCTGGTTGATGGGAAAATGAAACAAGTTTACAAAAATGAACTGCAGCCAATAGCTGGAACCATCAGCGCATTAGAAGCCTTGAACATTTCAAAATGTGTAGCTTCTAGCAGCGAACCAGATTGGCTAGACACTAAACTTTCAATCACAAATCTAAAAAAATATTTTGGTGATGCTGTTTTTCATGGAAAGTTAGTTAACGCCTTATCGAAGCCGGCGCAGACTATCTTATTTCTGATCTAAAAGATCTTAGATTGTAGAAATCGAAATCAGTGATTTGCTGAATTAAAATTTTTAAAGATTTCCTTAACTTCTAAATGTGTCGAGCAAGATAGGACTTGTTGCACCAAAGTTTCACACTTTTTATAATTTAATTTTTGAATTGCCGCGCGCGTTTGCAAAATATGCTGCGAGCTCATACTTAGTTCATTAACACCACAACCAATAAAAAACGGCATTAATTCTGGATGATGAGATAGTGATCCGCAAATGCCGGTATGTACTTTTTGATCGCTACAAGTTTTTAAGACATGATGAATCTGCGTTAAAAAACCAATATTATATGGATTATAAACAGATTTCAGATCGGGATTTAATCGGTCTGCGGCGCACGTATACTGAAGCAAATCATTAGTGCCAATACTGATAAAATCGACATGTTTGGCTAAGACATTTATCATCCAAGCCGCCGACGGAATTTCAATCATGATGCCTATTTCAAAACTTTTGCAGTAAGGCCTTCCTTCTTTTTCAAGTTGCTGCTTGGCCTCTTCAACGAAAAGTTTCGCCTGATTAAGTTCTTCTAGCTGACTGACCATTGGAAACATCAAACCCCATTTTGGAGTATTCACACTGGCCCGCAGTAAAGCACGAAGCTGAGTAATAAAAATTTTAGGTCTTTCAAAGCAAAGTCTTAACGCTCGAATTCCTAAAAATGGATTTTCTTCGTGCTTCATATTCAGATAATTGGCAATTTTATCGCCACCAATATCAAGAGTTCGAATCAGTAAAGGTTTGTTTCTAAGCCCGTCGAAAACATCTTTGTATATTTTGTATTGCTCATCTTCAGTTGGCGCCGATTCGCGATCTAAAAAAAGAAATTCTGTCCGGTAAAGGCCAACGGCTTCACCATCATTTTTCGAAAAAGATTCTAAATCTTGGGGTCCAGATATATTAGCAGCTAAAGTCAGATGAAAATTATCAACAGTTTTAGAAGGCTGTCCTTTAAATGCGGCAAAACCTGCAATCTTTTTTTCAAACACTATTTTTTTCTGCAAAAAATCAGATTTTTCAACGGCATTGGTGCCAGCTATCAGCTGACCAGATTCAGAATTTAAACCAACTTCTTCATCTGTCTGCAATTCTAAAATATTTCGATCTGCACCAACAATTGCTGGTATTTCTAAAGATCTTGCTAAGATGGCTGTGTGTGAAGTTCCACTGCCTTGAACTGTCACAAAGCCCAGCAGCCTTGATTTATCCAAGCCAAATATTTGTGATGGAGTCAGGTCATCAGCGATTAAGATAGTTGGTTTATTTAGGTGAAGATCCGGAAAGTTTTCTGTCGGTTTTTGCAAATAAAACAGAACTCGTTCGCAGATATCTTGTAAATCAACCGCACGGTGACGAATTAATTCGTCTTCAACCTGAAGGAACATTTTCCTGAACTCTTCAATAACGGAATAATAAGAAACCTCTGCGCTGATACCACTTTGAATTTTAGCTAATGTCTGATCGACGGCTTCAGGGTCTTCCAGCAACATCAAGTGAGCATCCAAAATTTCAACACTTTGAACTTTGTTCTTTGCTTGCGAAATTTCTTTCATGCAAATCAGGTCTAATCTAGATTTTTTTAGAGCCTGCTGAAACAGTGCAGTTTCTTTTTCAGGACCTTCACTTTTTTTCGCAGTACTTGAAATCTTTTTATTTTTTAGAATGAGTACTGGGCCAAATGCAAAACCTGCCGATGCCGTTTGTCCTGAAAAAATTTTCATATTACACCTGAAATTTATGATCTATAAGTTGTGAAATTTTATCGATAGCCGCTTCTGCGTCCGAACCTTCAGCTGAAATATCGAACTGACTGTCTTTTACAAGTCCTAAAGTCATCAGACTCATAGAGGATTTTGCGTTGATACTGCGACCGTTATAAATCACTTCAATTTTAGATTGAAATCCAGTAGCAACTTTTGCTAAAACGCCGGCAGGTCTGGCGTGAAGGCCTTCTTCATTTAATATTTTTTTTGTCAGTTTCATGTTCTTCCAAATCTTTAATTTTTAAGCTTAATATTTAAAGCAGATCCCGACAATGAAGTATTAACCTTCATTGAGGCTACTAAATCCATATTCGTAATGATTACCGGAGTGATTACAGATTTTGCTTTTTGACGTACCAGATCCAGATCAAACTCAATTAATTTCTGTCCGATTTTAACTTGGTCACCGGTTTTTACAAAAGTTTTGAAACCATCACCTTTCATTTTTACTGTATCGATTCCCACATGAATCAAGATTTCAAGGTTTTGTGCCGTCTTCAAAGCGATAGCATGTCCTGTCGGAAACAAATGCATAACTTCCGCGTTTACCGGTGAATTTACAGTGCCTGAAGTTGGATTAATTGCAAAGCCATCGCCCAAGATTTTGGTCGCGAAGGTTTCATCAGGTACTTCAGTCAAACTGATGATTTGACCTTCGATTGGTGAAATAATAGTGGCATTACCTATAAGATGGCGCATTTCTTCTTTGATTTGATCTGATTCAACACCGAAGATGATCTGCATATTAGGCCCAGTGTGCATTATACCTGCGGCACCAAGTTCTTTTAATCGTGCCTTATTGACGATATCTGTATTTTTCAAACTGATTCTTAGGCGTGTGATACATGCTTCAAGATCAATTAAATTTGCGCCGCCGCCAATAGCTTTTAAGATCTCTGCAGCTTTGTCCGTTAAATTTTTTGAAACGGTTTGTTTCGAGTCGCTGTTTTCGTCTGTTTCGGCCAAATCTTCACGACCTGGCGTTTTCAGATTTAAACGCCCGATTAAAAAATAGAAACTTGTGAAATATAAAACACCAATAATAGGCCCAACAACAAATGCTAGAAGTGAACTATTTTTCTGATTGAAAAATCCAAGGGCCCAATCGATCAGTGACGCCGAAAAAGTATAGCCCAAGTGAATATCAAAAAAAGAAGTCAAAGTACCAGACAAGAATGCCAGACACACATGCAATATATAAAGCCAAGGGGCCACAAATATAAAAGCGAATTCAATGGGTTCAGTAATTCCAGTTATGATTGAAGTTAAAGCGGCAGTTAACATCATGCCGCCGACAGCTTTTCGGCGTTCTGGCCGAGCTCGGTAATACATCGCTAAGCAGGCAGCCGGTAAACCAAATAGCATCAAAGGAAATTCGGAAGCCATAAATTTTCCCGCAGCTGCGTCACCAGCAAAGTATCTGGCTGATTCACCTCGAACAACTTGGCCAGCAGCATTTACAAATTCTCCGAAATCAAACAGAAACGGAGCGTAAAACACGTGATGCAGTCCCAAAGGTATCAATAATCTTTTTCCAGCTGCGTACAGTGCCGGACCTAAATCAGAACTCATGACTGAGATACCAAAAGTTCGAATTCCTTCTTGAACTGGTGGCCAGACCAAACCTAATGCGACCCCAATGAAAATTGCAGAAAAAGCAGTTAAAATAGGAATAAATCTTTTGCCAGAGAAAAAACCAAAAATTTGTGGCAATTGAATCTTGTAGTAGCGATTGTAAAGAAAAGCAGTGAAAGCACCGATAACGATACCACCGAAAACTCCGGTGTTAATTGCAGCCATTTCAGGGCTTAGTGATGAAATCACTTTTAAAACATTGATCAATGTAAAGTAACCAACAGCTGCTGAAAGCCCAGCAACTCCAGCTCCAGATGTGAAACCGATAGCCACACCAATCGCAAAAACCAAAGGAAGCTGCTCGAAAATAGCTATGCCTCCAGAGAACATGATCTCTGCGATGGCATGTCCCGGACCGGTAGCACCTGCTTGGTCTTTTGCTATTCGGCCGAATGCCACTAGCAAACCAGCAGCAGGTAACACAGACACGGGGATCATTAAAGACTGACCTATTTTTTGTAATTGAGCAAAAGCCCGATGGAAAAATTTCATTTTATATCGTCCTTATAAACTTAATATTTTTGTAATGCTTCGACAGCACGGTCTCTGGCAATTTTTGCAGTTAAAAAACTTGCGTGACTCCAAGTCAGGTTCGGTGCGCCTTGCATGTAGCCCGATTCGCGATTGATTTGTTCAGACAAAGAACCATCCATGTTTCGGTGGTAAATGACTCGGTCCATGTAGCGATCACCTTCAGCGATTAAGTTTTGCAAGAGAACTCTGAATTCTGGGTCGCTGTGAGTGAAACTTTGGCCGCGGCGTACCTTTTTGGTTCCGTTTAAAGAGTAAAAAAACTTTTGATTTACAGAGTTAATTTTTAAAGCCGGCATTTTTGAAATTTCCGAAGCTGTGCGATATAGAAACTCTGCTGCGGCAGCCGTTGTAAGTACCCACGGGTTGCCGGCGCCATTTGTTTCGTATCCGTTGTAAGTGTCTTCAGGGTAGCGACCGAAAGCGACTCCAAGATTTTCGTTTTTGTTGATGTAATAGATATCTGCGAAGCGCTCTTTCAAAGTTTGAAAAGTTGCAATCACTCTGTTGTCTGTGATTGAAAACGAATCACCCTCGATATTAAAATGAAGTACCGCAAGCAGAACTGCTGAATCTAACTGTGATTTTGAACGATTCGAAGTGAACCGAGTTGCAAGAATAAATTTTTGAACGGGATCCCAAAATTTTTCAAGATCAGCATTTATTTTCTGTAATTCCTGATTGTAAAATTTAGCAGCGCCAAAATCTAAAAAATAATTTGCTGTAGCGACGCCAATGGCTAGCGATTTTCTTTGTGCCATCAAGGTATAAAAATGCAATCCGTACACTTCTTCCCATAAATCAAAATTAGCGTCTTGCCACTTATGTGCAACGTATTCGAGATCTGCTTTAACTAGTGATTTTGTCGGAAGCTCTGGTTGGTAAACTGTTTTCTTGATTTGTGCGGCTTCAGGCCAATTTTCTTTAGTTGCAACAGCCAGGATGTGAACCAGCGATAAAGCGCGTAATGCGGGTCCGTCATTTTGTGGACGCCCCCAAGGAAAAGAATAAACTTCGCCAGTTACAGAAAACTTTGGTTCGCCTAGACCATCTGCCAACAAGGAAGTTTTTTGCAAGTGCTTATTAAAAGTAATGTGATCAACGAAAAACTGTCGTAGCGCCTTCGCCTGCGTGTTTGATAAATAACCGCTTTTGTAAAGATCTAAAGCTGCCTCTGCTGTTAATGCAGCATCTCGGACCCAGTGATAAAAATAATCCGGGTGTGCTTTCGAGGGCGCAGCGATGATAGCTCCCGCAGTGATGTCAGGTCGGATCATGTTTTCGATCATGAAGTTTAACGATTTTTCAAACTGAGTCTCATAGACTTTTTGATTTGCATAAGCAAAATTAAGCTGAAAAAAGACCGAAAAAATCAAAAACTTTATCATAAAGCCCCCGTTGCTGTTATGTGTGCATTTGCATTTTGTTTCAAAATATTTTTTGCCATTATTTTTCCTAGCTCGACGCCAGGTTGATTAAATGTATTGATATTCAGCGCTTCACCTAAAGACATGACAAGCAGTTGGAAAAACATAATTAGTTGGCCTAACGTTTTTTCATCAATATTTGAAACTTGAACAGATAAATTAGATACTCCAACTTCTGTTAATGCCATTTGAATTGCTTCAGCTTCAGCTTTTAATAGAGTTCCCAAAGATTGACCGCGCAACACTTCTGTTTCTTTGAAATTTGATTTTTTCAAAACAACAGAACCTTTTTCAGCGTCTTCAGCCCGCAAGAAAAATACCATTTTGTCTCTGGCGCCTTCCATTATTTGTTGAAGAGTGCTGTGCTGATCAGTTGCGCCGATTAACGGCAGTGGAGTGCTTACACGCGATGCGGTCTGTAAATCATGATCTATTTTTTTAGCAAGGGACTCAGCCCAAAGTTGCTGCCACCACAGACCGAAAGATTTTAAACGAGAACTATAGCTCCATAGTACCGTAATCCATTCTTGTCTTTTAAAGC
This sequence comes from Bdellovibrionales bacterium, assembly GCA_043747425.1. Classification (GTDB taxonomy): domain Bacteria; phylum Bdellovibrionota; class Bdellovibrionia; order Bdellovibrionales; family Bdellovibrionaceae; genus Pseudobdellovibrio. The sequence continues at coordinate 16,682 of JAYTPC010000161.1, read as the reverse complement.
TTTGCAAAGAAGCCTCAGTTAAAGTTACTAGGGCTTGTTCGTCGTGGTAAGCAGCTAATGCACCTGCCTGAATTTTTTTAATATCGAGACCCATCAGAATAGCTGGAACCAACCCGACTGCGGACAAAACTGAAAATCTTCCGCCAACACTTTGAGGTAATTCAAAAAATAAAATTTTCTGTGCGACAGTCCAGTTGTACAAGTCACTGTCCTTTTTTTCAGTAATCACAAGACAGTGTTTTTGCAAACTGACTGATTTTTCTTGCAGGAACTGAATGATAAAATCAAGGCCAGCTAAAGTTTCGATGGTAGCGCCACTTTTGGAAATAAATAACCAACCAATTTTTTCCAAATCTGAAACGCTAGCCAACAATTTTTCGAAGTGGGCTGCGTCTACATTGTCTATGAAATCAAAATTCTTAATTTGAAAAGTATCGGTAAGAACTTGGATGCCAAGGCTGCTACCGCCGATACCAACTACAAAAAATCGTTCGTGCTGCAGTTTAAATTCTTTTAGACTTTCGGGTGGTTCAGAAAAAAGGCTAAGTTGAGATTCCATCGCCAACAAGCCACCAGGCTTGGAATGTAAGACTTTTTTAACAGAATTTTCGGCTAAGATCGAAGACAGATGCTGGTTACCAAGGACTTTTATCATCCGTTGAAACTAAGCAACTTTGTTTAAAATGTCCAAGAAAGACTGTCGATTTTGGCTATTTTCCATAGTACTTCTAATTGGATTTTGCACATATTTATGGCAACGCGTGGCCGATATATTGCTTACCCTAAATGAGGTCTCAAACTAAGGAGGAAAAATGGCAAACTATATCGATGGATTTATCGTTCCAGTTCCAAAAAAAAAGCTGCTCGCGTACAGAAAAATGGCATTGAAAGCTGGTAAAATCTGGAAAGAATACGGTGCTTTGGAATACTCTGAATGTGTTGCCGATGACGTAAAAAAGGGAAAGCTGACTTCGTTTCCGCAAAGCGTGAAATTGAAATCTTCGGAAGTCGTTTGTTTTTCATGGATCGTATACAAGTCCCGCAAACACCGGGATCAGGTTTTAAAAAAAGTCATGAAAGACCCAAGACTTCAAACGGATTGGGAATCAATGCCCTTCGACGGAAAACGAATGATTTATGGTGGATTTAAACCTATCGTCAATTTATGAAGTTAATTCCAAATAGGGCTGGTTAGAATTGCTATATCGATTTCAAATTGAACTTTCGGACGTCGATCGTGGCATTTATAAATCTTTGGATTTCCGAATCGCACAGCATCCTTCAGAAACTTTAACTTATTTGCTGACGCGTGTTTTAGCATTTACCTTAAGTAATCACGACAATCTGGAATTTTCTGCAAGCGGATTAAGTGACCCTGAAGGCCCATCTCTGCAAATAAAGGGAACTCAAGACAACATTGATCTTTGGCTAGAAATTGGGAATCCCTCGGCAAAAAAACTGCACAAGGCAACCAAAATTGCAAAAGTTGTCGTTGTCTATACTTACAAAAGCGCACAAGTTCTGATCGATGAAATTCAAAAAAATAATGTGCACCGAGCAAATGAAATTCAGATTTTCTTCATAGACCCCAAATTTTTGTTAGTTTTAGAAAATCTGGTGCAGAAAAATAATCGATGGTCGATTCTACATCAAGATGGTCAAGTTGATGTCACAATGGATTCAGGATCTGCGAACACTCAGATTAAAAAATTCTTTGCAGTTTAAGATTCGATTTTTTTTCCACGTCCAAGAAGTGTGTTTTTAAGTTTTGCCTGATATAAATTTAACAAAATATTCTTAATTTCTTCACCTTCAGTAATACCCAAAGCAAATGCAATCGCTTCTAAGGTTGCCATTCCCTCTGGTAAATGTTCTGCACGCAAATGGTATGTCGATTTATTTGCAGTGCTAATTTTTACTTTTTGCACGTCTCGAAGTTCGGGGTGGCGGGAATGCACTTTGCTGGCTTGTCGCCAATTTCCATCCGGCACAATCAGCTGAATCGGTCGTGAACTGCTTTGAGCAAGCTCAGTGGTCAGCTCTGCGGCGTCGTCGCTAGGAAAAAACAAAAGCGTGCGATACTGCGAAGTAAGCAAATCTGTCAAATCCAAAGGTTTTCGATCAGACTCACCACGAATTCTTATTTCACTGTTAATTAAGCTTTTCAGAGCCAATTGCCCAGTGTTTGTTGTTCTTTTTAGCTCTTTTTTGTGAATCACCAGGCAGATTCTGGTTTTCAAATCTAAGTTGGGAATTAAATGACAGATACAGCGATCTTGATGCAACCAACAGCCAGAACATGGAGCTTTCGTTTTTCGCTTCCGATTTAAAATTTTAAAATCTAAGTCTGGTTTAGACGTCATCTAAACCCAGTAAATTTTTGCACGTTTCCATCCGCGAGTTTATTTCTGAAATGTTCTTTTGAAGTTTTTGCAATTCTCGATGATCTAATTCGTTTTCAATCGCAGCGATCACCATGGGGTGCTTTTTTAGCCACTGCCCCTGGCGGGAGGCATAAGTTTCAGGAATTCCAGAGCGAAGTGCCGCTTGTTTGGCGTTGCCGTCGATCAGATACTCTGCAATGAACTTTAACGTTTCAAGAGTCAAAATATTTTTGTGCGCTTTTAACCGAGATGAAAAACCCATTTGACGAATTCTCATTTTGTTTTACTCCACTTCGGTAATTTTTAGATTTTTTTTGTACACTCTTGTATTTTTGATGATAGATTAGCGTGAAAATATAAGCAAGACCGGCTTACGTACCAAGGGATGATCGTTTATGAGTTCTTTTTCTAATTTTGCAATGTTGAAAAGTTTATTAACATCTCTTAGTGAAATGAAAATAAAATCTCCAACAGAGGTGCAGTTGCACACTGTCCCTTCTTTACTTTCAGGTAAATCGGTAGTTGGTGTTTCTGAAACCGGCAGTGGCAAAACGCTTGCATACGTGCTGCCAATTCTTCACCACTTGAAAACTTTGGAAAACAATGACGAAGCTGTAAAAGATGCTGGGCACCCCCGCGCAGTTGTCATTGTTCCGAACCGTGAACTTGGTGAACAAGTTTCTAAAGTATTTAAACCTTTTACACATGCAACGCGTTTAAGAGTCCGAACAGTTTTGGGTGGAACAACTTTAGAAGTTGCGAAGCAAAATATAAAGGGACCTCTTGAAATTTTGGTAGCCACACCGGGTCGGTTGCTGCAACTGATGGATCGTAATTTAGTCAGTTTAAAAGATATCCGCATTTTGGTTTTCGATGAAGTCGATCAAATGTTAGATCAAGGATTTTTGCCAGATGCCACGCGCATAGCAGCTGCCTGCCCGCCAAACCGTCAGCTAGCTTTATTTTCTGCAACTGTTTCGGCAGCTGTACAAACGCTAATGAATAATTTATTTTCAAACGCAGAAGTGTTCCGCAGCAAGGGCAGTAACCGTGTTGTCTCGACATTAACAACAAGTAACCGCACAGTGCCTGATGGAAAAAGATTTCCGTTACTTGATAGTATTTTGGCTAAGCCCAACGAAGGCAGCACATTAATTTTTACCAACACGCGCACCCAGTGCGATGCGCTTTTCGAACTTTTGCAGAAAAGTGGTCACCAATGTTTGGTTTACCGTGGTGAAATGGATAAAGTTCAGCGCCGTGCGAATTTGAAATCGTTTAGAAATGGTGAAATCAAGTTGTTGGTTTCGACCGACCTGGCATCTCGGGGTTTAGATATCGATCACGTTAGTCGGGTCATAAACTATCACTTACCAAAACAGCTTGATAATTACTTGCACCGCGTGGGTCGTACTGCACGAGCTGGACGTAAGGGCACTGTCATAAATCTGGTGACTGAGCGTGATGCACCACTCATGGCGAAGCTTCGCACTTCTAAGTAAGCGTTAAATTATTGTCAAAAAATAAATTTAAGCAAAAAAGTTCTTAGGCTAGCAATAGGGCTAAGTTAAATTTAAAAAGATGTGGGCAGGTAAGTTCTATTATAGGATTTATTGTATGAAAAAAGCGGAAATTCCCAGCAACGAAAAACAAAGACAAGCAGCTGTTGAATCGTATTCCATTTTGGACAGTGCACCCGAGATTGCGTACGATGATATTGTTTCTTTAGCATCGGTTATTTGTGGTGTTCCAATAGCTTTGGTTACGATGATCGATAAAGATCGCCAATGGTTTAAAGCTAAAAAAGGTTTTGAGGGTACTGAAACAAGTCGTGATGTTTCTTTTTGTGGGCATGCAATTCACAGTTCTAACGTTTTCGAAGTTGACGACGCCTCGTTAGATGAACGCTTTGCTACGAATCCTTTGGTAGCAGATGGTCCTAAAATTCGTTTCTATGCCGGCGCACCGCTGATAGACAGCCAAGGTTATGCACTTGGAACTTTATGTGTAATCGATAAAGAGCCAAAAAAATTGTCCGCTGAACAAATTGAAGCACTAGAGGCATTAGCCCGTCAGGTAACCAGAAATATTGAAACTCGAAAATGGGCTGAAACAATCAAAATTCAGCAAAGCCAACTTGTTCAAACCGGAAGAATGGCAGCTTTAGGTCAAATGGCGGGCGGAATTGCACACGAAATTAATACTCCACTAGGAAGTCTTGCTCTAGGGCTGGGAATGTTAGAAGACAGACTTAATGAATCTGAAAAAATTGAAATTTCCAGATTAAACCGTGCTGTTTTTCAAATATCAAAAATAATTAAGAATCTATTGTCGTTTACAGGTGATTCGGAAAAAGAAGAATTTGTGAACACGGATATTAGGGTATGCATCGATGACAGTTTGTCATTTTGTTCGGAGAAGTTTAAAAAAAGTGAGATTGAAATCATAATTGACGATAGCATTTCAGCAAAACAGCGTATTTTAAAGATACAACCAACCAACATAGCGAAGGCCTTGTTGAATATTTTGAATAACGCGTTTGATGCGATTTCTGACATGGAATCAAAAAAATGGGTTAAATTGACTCTTCATGACGATGATCAGGAGTTTCAAATATTAATTTCTGATTCCGGTGAAAAAATTCCAGACGATGTTGCTGATAAAATGATGGAGCCATTTTTTACCACGAAAACGATTGGCAAAGGTGCCGGCTTAGGTCTTAGTTTTGCCAAAGGAATTATGGAAAAGCAATCTGGCCGTCTTGAATACCTAAGTCATGAGCCAAACACTACTTTTGCGCTTTGCTTTCCGAAAATTCTGTAGCAAAGTTTGTAAAACAATTAAACTATTCTTTACGGGAGATGACATGGCTCATATAACACTGGGTGGAAGTCCTGCGAACACTGCTGGCGAATTACCAAAAATCGGACAAACCTTTTCTTTTTCAAAACTAGTTCGTAACGATTTGTCCGAAGTTTCAAGCGAAACGTACTTGGGAAAAATGAAAGTTTTAAGTATTTTTCCAAGCATCGATACCGGCGTTTGTGCAGCATCTGTTAAAAGATTTAACAAAGAAGCAACTCAATTTAAAAACACGGTTGTGCTAAATGTCTCTGTTGATTTGCCTTTCGCGAATGCCAGATTTTGTGGAGCCGAAGGGATTGCAAACTGTGAAACCTTGTCTGCATTTCGTAGCAGCTTTGGAAAAGATTTAGGTTTGGTCATCACAGACACGGCCTTCATTGGATTGCTGGCTCGCGCAGTTGTGGTTTTGTCAGCTGACAATAAAATTATTCATACTGAGTTAGTTACGGAAGTGGGTCATGAGCCCAACTACGAAGCTGCGCTAAAACATTTAAAGCAATAATCTAAAAAAGCATCAAAATGCTTAGAATTTATATTGATGCCGATGGATGTTCAGTAAAAAATGAAATTTATAAAGTGGCTGCAAGATACAAAATAAAAGTTTTTGTTGTCGCCAACAAACCATTAAGTATTCCACTGGATGAAAATATTGAAATGGTAACTGTAACCGGAAAGTTTGATGCGGCCGATGATTGGATCGCAGAAAATATTCGGGCTGACGACATTGTAATTACGGCTGACATTCTTTTAGCTGACCGAATCCTTAAGAAAAAAGGGCGTGCGGTTGGTCCAAAAGGAAAAGAGTTTACAGATAATAGCATCGGCAGTGCACTTGCAAGCAGAGAGCTAATGGCAAACCTTCGGCACATGGGTGAAGCAACAGGTGGTCCATCAAGTATGCAGCCAAAAGATCGGTCACACTTTTTATCTAAATTAGATCAGATGATTCAAGCTGTACTTAAAAAAGGCAGGTAAAAATGCGATCTTTTTACTGGGTTCGTTCAGACCTAAGGATCCATGATAACTTGGTGCTAAATAAGTTCTGCGAATTCACCAAAAAAGGGTTTTCGAGCTGTTGTGGCGAGATTATTTTAAGTTTTTTTCTCTTAAGTTTGGACGAAAGCTATTTTTAGAGCAGGGAATTACCAGTGACTACAGGACACAAGTAAATCGTGATTCAAAACTTTTCGAAAAATGGTGCTGTGGTGAAACCGATGAGAAATTCATAAATGCAAATATGAATGAACTGAACCAAACGGGGTGGATGTCGAATCGGGGTCGTCAAAATGTCGCAAGTTATCTGATTCATGATCTGAACTTACCGTGGGTTTGGGGTGCTAGTTATTTTGAAAAGAAATTAATTGATTACGATCCAGATTTGAATTGGGGAAACTGGCTTTATTTATCGGGAAAAGGTTCTAATCCCCGTGCAAGAAAATTTAACATTCAAAAACAAGCCATGCAGTACGATCCTTACCAGTCGTACCAAAATAAATGGACATCAAATGACATCGTGAAATGACACTCTTCCGTTTGCCTGCCAGGCTCTAGGCATATATATTGAAATTTGTAACAGAGTTTGCTGCCTTTCCAAGGAGATTCCGATGAACTCAATGTGGGTAATGGTTTTCTTTGTTTTAGGAATGTGCAACAGCACCTATGCAACAACAAATCCGAATTTTAACTTCTCGCAGAAAATTGAAAATATCGAAGGAAAACAAGTCACTTTGGCTGATTATCAGGGTCAGGTGATTCTCATTGTGAACACGGCTTCCTCATGTGGATATACGCCCCAGTATAACGATTTAGAAATTATCTATAAAAAGCAGGGATTCGCGGTTTTGGGTTTTCCTAGCAATGATTTTGGTGGACAAGAACCAAGTTCTAATCAGGAAATTAAGAAGTTCTGTGACCTGAAACAAGGTAAATATAAAATCAGTTTTCCTTTATTTGGAAAATCCAAAGTGAATTCAGAGCCTAAGAACGCTGTTTTTAAATATTTAACGGAAAATGCAAATCCCACTTTAGCCGGACCAGTTAGATGGAACTTTGAAAAATTTTTGATATCCAGAAACGGACATCTGGTTAACAGATTTTTATCCGAGGTAAAACCGACATCGGCGGAACTTACATCTGCGATTGAAAAAGAGCTAATCCGATGAGAATTACAATTTTGATTGCAATAATTTTGGGTGCTACCGCATTTGTTTCTGCAAAAACCACCAGCCTTACAGCGGAAGTGATGGTTAAAGGTTACGATATTATTTGGTCCATGGCACAGGTGGATGCAGATAAGATTTTGTTTTTAACCAGAAAAGGCCAGTTCAATTTGCTGAATATCAATTCAAAGAAAGTTGATTTGATAAAATCTGATCTAAAAATATTTCATCAGGGCCAAGGCGGGTTATTAGATTTGGAAGTGCGCCCAGACTTTAAGAAAAATAAAAAAGCTTATTTTACGTATTCTTGTGAAAAGTTACAGTCACAAACCACGACCTGCCTGGGTACTGGTATTTTAGATATTTCTAAATTTGCATTAACAGATATAAAGGAAATATTTTCTGTCGAACCGGCTGTTGATTCAAATTTACATTTTGGTTCAAGGTTAGCTTGGGACTCCAAACATAATTTATACATGACGACAGGTGATCGCTACCTAAAAAAAGATTCTGCCCAAAGTTTAGAAACTCATTTAGGAAAGATTTTACGTTTGGATGAGAATGGCAAAGCAGCCATTGGGAATCCGTTCATCGATAACAAAATTGCTAAGCCAGAAATCTGGAGCTTGGGCCACCGAAACATGCAGGGACTTTTTTACGATTTAAAAACTGAAAGTTTATGGGAACACGAGCACGGTGCAAAAGGTGATGAAATTAATAAAATCCAAGCTGGTAAAAATTATGGATGGCCGATCATTACACACGGAGTCGATTACAACGGCGAGAAAATAGGAATTGGTAAAGAAAAAGCAGGTCTTGAACAACCACTACATACTTATGTGCCTTCCATTGCTCCATCCGCATTGATTGTTTACTCTGGAAAAAAATTCAAGCAGTGGCAGGGGCATTTATTTATCGGTGCTCTTGCCGGTGAACATATAAATCATGTCGAAATACAAAGTCCCGTTAAAGAAACTCGACTCTTCACAGATTTGGATGAACGAGTTCGCGATATTATTGAGTTTAGTACAGGCGATATTTATTTCTCGACGGATTCGGGGAAGATATTTAAATTCAACTTCTAACAGCGCAAAAGGATTTGTTTTGGGAATTTCTACGAAATTTAAAGAAAAAATAGATAAGCTGGATCAAGATGATAAAGACAGGCTGGTTCGAATGGGTTGGGAAGATCGTACCACCTTCGACGTGATCGAAAAGCAATTCGGTTTTACACAAAACGAATTTGTTAGTTTTATGCGAACCCAGCTAGACCGAAAAACTTATGACCGCTGGAGAAAAAGAGCAAATCAGCAAGGTCATTTGAAACATGAAAAAAAACGAGGATTCAAAACCACCAGGTTTAAATCCTCTAGACAATCTGTGGATGGAATTACCAAAGGTTGGAAATAATTAAAAGAAGAGGTTTATATGAAAATAGGAATTATTTTAGGCAGTACAAGGCCCGGCAGAAATGGTGAAGGTGTTGCAAAATGGATTTATGAGTTTGCAAAACAAAGAACGGATGCAGAATTTGAGCTGGTAGATCTGCTGGATTTTAATTTACCACTTTTGGATGAAGCTATACCCCCATCTATGGGCCCAGGCACCAAAGAGCACAGTAAGAAGTGGGCAGCCAAGATTGCTAGTCTTGACAGTTTTATTTTCGTGACTCCTGAGTACAATCACTCGACATCTGCAGCGCTTAAGAACGCCCTCGATTTTTTATTCCATGAGTGGCACGACAAAGCTTGTGGTTTTGTTAGTTATGGTGGCTCGATGGGTACACGTGCCGTCGAGCATTTACGACAAATAGTAGGTGAATTAAAAATGGCTGACGTTCGTTCACAAGTAGGTTTTTCACTGCGTACAGATTTTGAAAATTACAAAAATTTTAAGCCCGCTGTTTTTCATGAAAGAGAAGTCACAACAATGCTGGATGAAGTGATTGCGTGGGGTTCAGCTTTAAAGACTCTACGGAAATAGCTGCGGAAATAAATTGATCTTCATGATCTATCATTTGGGCCCAGGCCTGCACTTCATAGCATTATACCTTTTTTATTTAAGACGAAGTCGAATGGGACCTTTAATTTCAGAGGGGTTCACAACTTTTCCGCCTTGGGTAATTTGAATAAGATTTTCAGCAGCAAGAAGTCTTGCGCTTCGACGCACATGTTCCATTATCAATCTATTCTGCTTTTGATCAGCAGGAAGTATTTCGCTTGGGCAAATCGTCTTTCCGGAACCACGCTGTTTTAAAAGTGTCATGATTGATTCTTTGTAATCGAATTTATTTTTATTTTTTTTGCATTCATCACTACAGTATTTAATTTGTGCCCAGTCTTTTTCCCATTTTTTTCGAAATTCAAAGTATCGACCACAACTTTCGCAAAGTTTCGGATCTGGAACCGTTTTAGGCATAAGGCACTCCTAGAATCCAGCCTTCATGCTGGGTCTTTTTGCTTAATTTAATCGTCGACAGTTTGTCTAGTGATTTAGAAGCTCCGTAAGCCAATACGAAACTATCTGCATGGTCTAAATTTGCGAAATTTAATTTTTTGAATTTTTCTGATAGGTACCTCAGATCGCGTCTTGGACAATTAAATTCGGTACGCCAAAAGTAAGACGGATAACCCTCTGCAATTATAAACTGCTTGTCTAATTTATCAAAAGGCCAAAGTGAAAACCAAGTTGGATCTTGCGCTAAATTTTTTATAATCCGATAACTTCCACACCCAATGTTTTTTTGGTACGGCTTTAAATTAAATACGCTATTGGCGTTGACTAAGGTTTCAACAGTACGTTCTGGGATAACTTCAGAAAGCAAAAACTGTTTAAAGAAATTGTACGCGGTTTCGGCACCATAGTTTTTTTGGTTGTAGGAAAATTTTTTAGAGCGCTTCATGATTTCTTGAGGTTTAGTTTGAAGCTCGTGGGGTAACCCAAAAACAGTGTCTACACAAATCAAAACTTGGTGATTTTTAATTTGCGAGATATTTTCCTGAAGTAAACTTTGTACGCTAGAAAAAGTAAGTCCAGTTAATTTTAATCCGGTTAGGTAGATTGGTTTTTTACGCAAATCGATCAGTGAAACATTCAAATGCCTTGGTTCACCTTTGTGATCCACTGCACCTGTTTGGTCTATGCCTATGAATATTTTTATTTTATCCAAGTGCTGTATCCAGAAACATCATGACAACAAAACCAACCATCAGCCCCACGGTAGCAAACTGCGACTTACCTTTTGTGTGGCTTTCAGGAATCATTTCGTCGCTGATAACATAAAGCATGGCTCCACCTGCGAATGCCAACGACCAAGGAAGTAATACCTGCACCTGCACAGTTGCAAAGTATCCAAGTAAGGCGGCAATGGCTTCAACAACCCCAGTCATCAGGGCAACGCCAAAAGCTAAAAGCGGAGTGTATCGAGCCGAAATCAATGCCATTGCGACAACGAAACCTTCAGGTATATCTTGTAAAGCAATTCCTGTTAATATCGGTAAAGCCAGATTTAAATTTTGACTGCCAGCCCCGCTTCCGACAGCTAGCCCTTCCGGAAAGTTATGTAAAGTGATCGCAAAAACAAAAAGCCAAATTCTTTTTAAAGTCAGTGGTGAAGGACCGCCATCAGTACTTTTGAAAAACTGTTCGTTCGGCACAAAACGATTGCAAGTATATAAAAATGAAGCTCCAAGTAAAATACTAATACCAACAGAAAGTCCTGCAGAAATTCGACCTGATCCTGTGTCGGTAAAAATTTTTAACGCTGGAATAATTAAAGAAAAAGAACAAGCTGCAAGCATGACTCCAGCACTGAAGCCAATCAGAATATCTTGCGTTTTTTCAGAAACCCGGTGAATAAACAACGCAGGAACAGCACCCAAGCCTGTAGCAACCGCGGTAACTGCACTTGCTATAATTGCGTACGTTAAATTCATACCACCAGCAAAACAGAATCAACATTGAAGGTCAAATTTTACTTATGATTTGTCCGTGATGCGTTCGCGAAGTTTTTTGGCTGCACTGAAAATTTCGGTTTTTCTTTTTGGATCCATTTTTTCGACAGTTCTAGCCATCATTGCCAGTCGGGGATTTTTCATGAAAAAATTTTTGTGCTTTTCTATAAAGCTCCAGTACAAACCATCGACAGCATCGCACCATTCTTCTTTTTTAAAGCCACCCATTTTTCGGTAGTAATTAGATCCACAAATATAAGGTTTCGTCGCAAAAAGCCCGCCATCGCTGAATTGACCCATGCCATAGACGTTGGGACCCATGACCCAGTCTGAAGAATCAATAAACATTTCCATAAACCAGCGGTGAACTTCTTTGGGGTCAACTTCAAGAAGCAGCATCAGATTACTAACGATCATTAATCTTTCAATATGATGGGCGTAACCCAGTCTGTTTACTTTTTTGATCACTTGATCTAACGGCTCGATACCGGTTGTACCATCATACCAACTTTTATTTAACTTACGCTGATGATTCCAAAAGTTAGTGGTATCTTGTTTTTCACTAAACGACTGGTAAATTCCGCGAATGAATTCGCGCCACCCAATAACTTGTCTAATGATGCCTTCAATCGAAGTGATGTTTAAATTTTTCTTGGTTCCAGCGGCTAGGATCGCCCGGACAACATCTTCTGGTGCCAGTAACCCTGTGTTCAAAAAAGGTGTCAAAACCGAATGGAAAACGAAATCAGATCGATCTGTCATCGCATCTTCATACGGCCCAAATGAAGCCAGTCGTTCATCTAAAAATACTTTCAGCCATTTTTTAGCGCCGTTACGGTCCACGGGCAGCCAAAAAGTATTCAATTCGCCAGGATGGTCAGAAAAATGTTTTTGAACATTGGCTTTTGCTGATTTAATAAAAGGCGTTTCTTCGATCTTTTCAATGGTTGGTGGATTAACGGTCTTCGGCAAGGGTTTTCGATTTTCTTCATCAAAACTCCATTGTCCACCCAAAGGGTTGTTGTCTTTATCGACCATAATATTCAGTCGTTTACGCTGAGATTCATAAAACGTTTTCATGAATGGTTTTTTAGTTTTTCCAAGGTAAGTTTTAAACTGATCCCTTGAAGTCAGAAACATTGGGCTAGGTAAAACTTCAACATTAATTTTTACTGATTCCAAAGCTTGAAAAATGCGTTTTTCAAAAAATTTATCTTCAATTTCAAACACAACAACTTTGCTTATGTTTTCTTTTTTGATCCAGTTCAGCAGATGGGCTTCATAAGGTTTTTCAGATTTTTTTAATTCCTCGTAATGAACATCAAAGCTGGCATCTTTTAATTCTGCAGCGTACGCGCGCATTGCGGCCAGGAAAAAAGCAATTTTCTGTTTGTGAAACTGAAAATAAGTGCACAACTCAAAATCTTCTCGCATAAAAACGGCATCAATTTTTTCTTTCAGGATTTGCTTGGGTTCAAAAAGCTGATTTCCGAGGACTAATAGGGCAACTTTTTCACTTTTTCCTGATTTTACAACAGCCTTTGCCATATGAGGATTCCTTTTTAGTAGGCTCAATTACCACCTATTCGTTATTATCTAAGAAAAATGGTTTGTCCATCAGTTGCTCCGGTTATGTGATCGGACATTTTAGGATAAAGTTTATTATTTAAATATTTTAAGGTATGGATTGAGCATGAGCAAAATTGAAATTTTAAGGTTAATGGCAGGCTTTCGTAAATTTCGTGATAAGTACTTCGCAAATGAACATCCTTTGTACCAACGTTTAACTGCGGGATTAGGTCATCAAAGCCCAAAAACGTTAATCATTGGTTGCAGCGACTCCCGTGTTGATCCTGCCATCATCACATCAGCCTCTCCCGGAGAGTTATTTATTGTTCGAAATGTCGCTAACTTAGTTCCACCTTATGAAAAAGGTGGCGGTTTCCATGGAGTTAGTGCAGCTATTGAATTCGCAGTAGTTAATTTGATGGTTGAAAATGTTATCGTCTTAGGACATCGACAATGCGGTGGAATCCGTGCACTGATGCTGAATCAACAGATTAAGCCAAGCAGTTTCGTTGACCAATGGGTGAACATCGCCCAAGAAGCGAAACAAAAAGTACTACAAAAGTTTCCCTCGGAAACAGACGATAATTTATGCCGTCACGGCGAGCTTGAGTCTATTGTCACGTCACTTAAAAATTTGCGCACATTCCCGTTCGTGAAGTCGGCCATTCAGGACCGCGGCCTTGCTATCATGGGAATTTATTTTGATTTAGAACTGGGTCAGCTTCTAGAGTTCGACGAAGAACTGGATTCGTTTAAAAACATCGAGCTTTAACTAGCAGATGTAAATTCTTAAACTGAGACACTTGTAGATTTTTTTTTGATTCTGTATCGAACTGCCGATACAGAAAGCAGATGAAAAATCTGTTCTTTAATATATTTCTAGTGTTTTTGCTGACTTCAATTGAAGTCTCTGCCACCGATAATTGCTATGATTGCGAACCCTTGGCCGAAGTCGCTATAACAAACTCCGGATTATCTAAAATTATTGAAATGAGCGTGAATAAAAACTTCGAAGATTTTAACAACGGAGTCGTAAAGCGAACCGGATTTCGTGATATTAAAATTGATCGATCTCATTGTAAGCCTACAACTGTTGGAAAAAATATAAAAAAAGCTTTAAAAAATGAAAAAGTCGAATGTATTGGATTACCCAATTTTAACAGTACTGAAATAGGCAGTGAAACAGTGCAAAGCCCTTACGACGCTGAACTTACAAAATTGGGCCTTGATAACATGAAGTTACGGGTATTGACTCCGATCGTTTGCAAAAACTTGGAATGTGAATTCAAAGTTGCTGCTGAAGATCTAAAAATTTCCGGAGAACTTGAAGCAAAATACACAGATAAAAAAGAAAATTTTATACCAAAATCTAAATTCGAAATCACCACGACTGGAAAAAGTCCGATCATTTTTACAACGACAGCCTACATAAATCCATCAACAGGTGGTTTGGACAACTTGGTTTTTATAAAAGATAACAGTTCTGGAATTGAGGTTGGCGCAAACAGTCTGAAAGCAAGTATTGATCTGAACCAGAACTTCAAAAATGCAGATGCCAAGAATAACTTGTATCAAAAATATTTCAACAAGCCAGTTAAAGATTTCGAAACTGAAAAAGTAGAAACTTTTCAAGAAAAATTAAAAGATCCAAAGTTTGCAGAAAGACAATTTCAATCATTTCGAATGGACTTGGTTCGAGATCTTGAAAAAAAAGAAAATAAAGACCGTGACGAGCTTTTTAAAATTGTCGATAGAAAAATTGAAAAAGATTTAGGTGGCAAAAAGAATATTATTAACAAACTTGAAGATATCAAATGGCCAAATCCATCCGACAAAAAAGAAGTGGGTGAATTCTTAACAAACCCACCACCTTTGTTACAGTTTTTTCCTGAAATTCAACAACACATTACACTTTCAAAGTTTTATGCCGTGGCTGAAAATTCGGGCTATGACAACGTCCATAGCGCGCTGTTTGTTCAAAGCGGGGTTGGTGTGGCTGAATTTCTTCATGGTTTTGACGGCATTAACAGAGCGGTGTTGCAGCCTGTTTTAGAAAAAGAACTGATTCCAGATATTTTGGCTAAAACCAATCATGAGTTAAGAAACTTAAGTGGCTATTGGAATACTGACCTGTCATCAGTACCTTCATTAAACCTACAGGACCTATCTGACAAAAAAACAATTCGTTCAGAAATTAATGAATTGAATTCGGAACTTGTCAAATTAGGCTCTGCGAATTCCCCTAAAAAGGTGGCTTTACAGAAAAGATTGTCTTTACTGTTGAACAAGCAAGAGGCCTTGAGTTCTAAAAGTGATAAAGACTGGCTTTTAGTCGATACAAAAGTTCTGATCGATAAGAATTCAAAAATGGTCAACATGATTCGTGGAAATATCTTGAGAAATGATCCGAAATGCAACTCGGTTATGCCCAAGTTTACCGATCGCGTTGATCAGGATTTTGATATCAGCACAAAGTTAGGTGTTAACACATTACAAGAATATCTAGATGCCATGAAAAAGGGAAAAAAATTAGATATTTGTTTGGATGCTGAGAACCCGAAAACCTGCAGTGGTGGAACAAGAATAAAAATGGATAAATCGCCAAAAGTGCGTTGTGAAAAAGGCGAAATCGTCATTGATCTAGATGCAGACCTTAAGAAAAGCATCGTCAATGCCGGGGTCAGCGCCGACTTCAAAATGGTTGTGAATAACTGCTTGGGTAGCCCCTGCCTACAAATCAAAGATGCCAACGGCAATTTCAAAAACGTTTTTATGAACTTATTTTTAGGCAAACTTCTTGACCGCGGTATTGCAAGTGCAATCAATAATGGGAGCAAAGAGCCCATCAAAATAACTATTCCAGATGTGAAGCTGAAGAAAATAAAAAGTAATCCGGTGAATTGCGAAGCGACCATGGATTGGGAGCTGCAGCCGACATCAATTTCTGCAAAAACAGCCAAACCCTAATTACAGTAAATCGCTAGACGACAGTCCAGGTGCATATGACTTTCGACAAGTCTGGGTTTATTCTTCGATTAAATTAAACACGGAAGGAATTTACTTATGATTGGCAAATTCAAAAATTACATGAAGGTTCAGTCTTTTTCAAATTTTCAAGCCACGGCTCTTTTGATACTTCGACTTATCGTCGGTATTGCTTTTATCTTTCACGGCTGGGGAAAAATACAAAACCCATTTAGCTGGATGGGGCCCGAGGCCGGTGTACCTGGAATTTTACAATTCCTAGGAGCGCTTTCTGAATTCGGAGGTGGTATCGCATTAATTATCGGACTGTTAACTCGGCTGGCTTCTTTGGGTTTAGCATTTACGATGTTAGGCGCTACGCTGATGCATGCTTTGATTAAGGGTGATCCGTTCGTCAATATGACCGGTGGCAGCTCTTATGAACCTGCTTTGGGGTATTTGGGAATGTCGATTCTCTTTATCGCTATGGGTCCTGGAAAATTTGCGCTAGATAAAATGGTTTTTGGTGAAACGAAGTAATTTTTTTTGTACCGATGAAGCAAAAAAAAACCGCGTTTTTAGACGCGGTTTTTTTTAGAATTAAAAAGTTTTAAATCTAGTAACGGCTGTTACGACCGCCGCCAGAAAATCCACCACCACCGCCACCAAAACCACCGCCGCGGCTGTTGTTGTCACGAGGAGCCATTGGCTTCGCTTCATTAACAGTCATCGCACGACCTTCGTAGTCAGCTCCGTTGTATTTTTCAATTGCAGTTGCAGCTTCTGCA
>JAYTPC010000160.1:0-4921 GCA_043747425.1 Bdellovibrionales bacterium | reverse complement strand
TAAAATGGTACAAAGATGATTTTGAAAACTCGAAAAAATTTGGACCCATGAATCAATTTTTGTCCACTTACTTTCCATTCAGTGAATCCGAAAAGAAGGCTTTTTTAGCTGGTAAATACAAAATTAAGTATCTGGATTATAATTGGAACTTAAATTTATGGACCAAATAGCATTAGTTTCATTTGCTAAAAATCCAAAAAACGAGAATTTCAAAACTCGCTTGTTTGCAGACATCAATTGCACTGAGCGGGTGCAAAAAACATATGAACTTTTATTAAAAATCACGAATGAAGCTTTACACCAAGCTTCAACACAGCTTCCTAACGTTAAATCATATTGGGCTATCAATTCAGAATTGAAAGATTTACCAGATTATTTCTCGAATCGAATCGAACTGATGCGGCAAGGAACTGGTTCACTTGGTGATCGACTTCACGAAGTGTATTCACAGCTGAAACGAACACACAAAAAAGTGATTATCATTGGCAGTGATTTGCCATTTCTACGAACAGAACTTATTTCAGAAACGATTAATAACCTGAACGACTTTAAAACTGTGATCGGCCCAAGTCATGACGGCGGCTTTTACTTATTTTCTTCACAAGAAGATTTTAATAGTACTTTTTGGACAAAGGTCACGTACAGTCAAACAGACACTTTGAAGCAACTGGTTCGCCCGTTAAAAACGTCATCGATATCATTTCTAGATAATTTAACAGACATAGATGACTTGGAATCTTTCACTATGGCTGTTGATCGGCTTAAAGGAAATTTCGGCACACTAAATCCACTACAAAAAAAACTAGTTCATTTTTTCGACGAAGAAATCCTGACTAATACTAGCGCAAATTTACCAACTGCTTTATCAGCTGTATAAAGCTGATACGTCCCACATAAAATTCTTTCAGCACTGAAATATTTTTATACCCACAGCGATAAAGTAAAATGATTATTCCATTGCTGGCAATTCGCCGGCTATGGCCGTCTTTCATATATTTTCGAGTGCTAACGACCACTTTGGTATCTATTATGTGACCAACTGAAACTTGTTTTAATCGATCACAAAAAAGAACATCTTCTAAAAAACCATCTGTAGGAATTCTGGTTGATAATTCTTTACTAAAAAAGAACACGTTTGTCCAAACGCCCTGCTGAAGTAAAATTGTTAAAAATTGATTTTGTAGGTAGGCATAGATTTTCATTAAAGGACTGTCAGAATCATAACTTTTTGTAAAACAACCCCAAATTTTTTCACTTGGTTTCAATTTCAACAATTTTTTAATGTGAATGCTTGTGATTAGAATGTCTATCGGAAGAATGACGATTAAATTTGCTTTCGAAGCCAAGCACGCCTCCGACAAAGCTGTGCCAATTGATTTTTTCAGAGGATCTTTCACAGATAAAAACAAAACTTCAGCAATTTTCTCAGATCTTAATTGTGCAAAATACGTTTCTGAATTGTCGGTGCTGTTTGAATCCATAATGATAATTTCCAGATCATCAGAGAATTCATTTTTCCATTCTTTCAGCAAATTCATTTTACCATTTAGCTGAAGCTCTTCATTAAATACAGGAATGATCACACTTAGTTTTATCACAGCTTATTAATCTAGCTTTCTTTCAAGAGAATGAATACAGTAAATCCATGTTTTTTAGAAGATTTGACGCCTCTTTTTTAATTTTACTGGCCATCTCAGCGGCTTGTATTTTTTATCGATTCCCTCTGTTTTCTTTAAACGGTTTTTGGAATTTGCAAATGATCCAGTGGTCTCAGCTGGTACTTATTCTGCTGCTGAGTTCTCGCTTTGTGGCTGTGCCAAAGTTTTCGTTCATTGTTTTCTGCTACATACTTTCGCGTGTCATTTTATTTCAGTCTAATCCTGTTTTAGAGGACGATTATTTTCGCTACCTTTGGGATGGCAACCTGGTTTCAAAAGGTATAAACCCCTATCTTTATCCACCCAGTGATAGTTTTTTCATAAATATTCCGTCTGAATGGCGCCAGTTTATTAATTTTCCGGATATTCGGACTATCTATCCACCGCTAACACAATTTTATTTTGCTGCTATCTTTTTTATTTTTGGAGAAAGTATTCCAGGTTTACGTGTAGGTGCTATCATTATCGAAGCCTTGCTGGCGCTTAGTTTATTAAAACTAGTTCGAAGCGAAAAGTTGAATTTAAAACCAATAGCACTATTTTTATTTTTCCCAACCTTGTTGAAAGAAAATGTAAATTCGGTTCATTTCGATTTACTAGCAACACTTTTTTTATTTCATTGTTTTTGTTATCTCAAGAAAAACAACACCTCTTTTTCAAATACGTTGACCGTTTGGATATCTTTAGCCAGTGCCGTTATGGTTAAGATATTCCCCCTACTTTTTTTACCAGTTGTTTTCTTTACTTCTAAAAGAAAAGTTTTAGGTCTTATTTTATTTACTTTTTTTATACTGCTTTGTTATTCTCCGTTTTTAGATGCAGGCTTACAGTTGTTCAGCGGCAGCACTGCATTTGCGAAGGATTGGCTTTTTTTTGAATCCACTGCCTATTACGTGCAGAAATTTTACAACTTTAGTTTGCAGTTCTTTAACCTGACCGATCCAGGCTTTATTTCACTGATATCCAGCGGAGCACTGACACGCCTAACATTAGGTCTAGCACTGATGTTAGTTTCATTGTTCATAAGTCTTTCTAAAAAAATAAGCTTACAAAACAAGTTCATCCTATTGTTTTTATTGCTGTACACATTTACCACGGTACTAAATTCTTGGTATTGGCTTTGGGCATTACCGTTTTTAATTTTATTTGCGCCGCGGATTGCTTGGACACTTCCGGTGTTCACGACACTAGGCTATTCATGGTTTATTGATGAAAATCTTTACTTTTCTTTGCATTACCCGGCTTATGGACTGATTACACTGTTCATAATCATCTACATCCTAAAAACAAAGTACAATGGGATGGCTCGTTGGCAAAAAAACATGCCGGATCTACTTTAACTTTTTTTCCACAGGAAGTTTTTCATCGCTGCTCCATTCCCACATGGACGCATCATAATTTGCAGCAAATATTCCAAGTCTAGCTTCCAGCAACAATGCAAGCAGCGCAGATCGGACTCCTCCGGTGCAATAAGTAATTGGCTTTTCACTGATTTCAGAGCCCACAAGTTTTTTCAGCTGAGTTGCATTTATATATCGACCATCTTCTTGATAAAGACCGTTAAATTCGACCAATTTTGATTTTGGAATGTGGCCACCACGTTTTTGCCCAGGCATCTTCTGACCGTCATATTCTTTTAAACTTCGAACATCCAAAAGTAGTCTTTGGCTATTTTTAAGATTATCGAAAACATCCGCTTTGGATGCCCGCCTTAGTAAATTTAACGAATAAATAAAATCTCCAGGTTTAGCGGGTTTTGCTTTCCCCTTTTGAACCGGCAATTTCATTTGTGCCCATCTTGGGTACCCCCCGTCAAGTAGTGCAACACGCTGAGCGCCCCAAAAAAGCAAATTCCAAGCGATACGGCCTTCTTCACCCCAACTTTCCCGACCGCTTCCCACAACTACTATCAGAGTGTTATGGCTTAACCCAAGCTGTCGTAAGCGATTCTGCACGGAATTATCAGTAAGTATTCGACCCCACTTAGCTTGATCACCAAATACAGCATTTTTAAGACCTGGTTTTTCTTCGGACCAATTTTTCCAATCCATATTTTGACTATTGGGGATATGTCCTTTTTCAAATTCGCTTTGTCGAGCATCAATCACCGATACCTGATCTTGTATTTTTGCAAGCTCTTGCACGTCGATGATTTCCAGGGTTGCCGTTCTAGAGGTAATAGGCGCTTCGATAGAAAAAGCTGGCCAAACGAAAAATGTTAGAATGGCGAAAAAGAAAAGGGTTTTCTTTTTCATGTTTTTAAATTTATTTTATTCCAAACACCAAGTAACTTTTGCTGCAGCAATTCTTTGTCGACCGGTTTAATCAAATAATCTGAAACACCACTTTTTAAAGCTTTGATCACTTGAGGTTTTTCACCCTCGGCAGTGACCATGACAAATGGTAGTTTTGCATAAGTTGCAGAGGCTCTTACTTTCAGCAAAAAATCTAAGCCGCTCATGATGGGCATATTCCAGTCAGAAATAATCAACTGAACAGATTTATTTTCAGTTTGCATTTTTTCAAGTTTTTCAAAAGCTTCTTGTCCATTTTCGGCTTGCTCTATGTTAACAAAACCCATTGCCTTCAACTGGTTTGACACCCGCATTCGCATAGCAGACATGTCATCAACGATTAAGATTTGGGTTTCGTTAGGAAACATTCAATAACCTCCGCTGGTCCTTAGTTCGGTTAAAATATCTGAACCGAACTGTTCTAATTTAGCCTCACCGATGCCGTAAATGTCATTTAATTTATCTAAACTGCTTGGATTTTTTTGGGCTAACTCTCGTAAGGTCTTGTCTCCGAAAATCACAAAAGCAGGGACATCTAATTCCGTGGCTTTTGCTTTGCGCCAAGCCCGTAGTCGAGCAAATCTTTCCTCTGATGCCGCATCAGGTAACTGGTCTGGGTAGAACTTTTTCTTTTTCTTCAATAAATTCTTTGTTGTAACTAAAACGGTCTGCATAACTTTTCTATTTGATTTGGAATCACAAATATCACAATGACCACATTTTTTTAATCGCTGTGAATCTTTATAATATGTCAGTATATCCGCATGACGGCACTCGGCTGCTTCGGAATAGTTCACCAAAGCATCCAAATTATTCCAACGTAAATTTTTTATTGCCTTTGCTGCTGTCGAATTTTGAATAAAAAAGGATTGCAGGCCTTTGTCTTTTTTTGAATAAAGCATTAGACACGTTGAATCTTTACCGTCTCGACCAGCACGTCCCATTTCCTGATACAACGAATCTATATTG
>JAYTPC010000159.1:0-15264 GCA_043747425.1 Bdellovibrionales bacterium | reverse complement strand
ATATTTTGATGAAAAAGGAACTAGAGTTGAGCCGGTAGAAGATCCCTTTGGTTTTGAAAAAGTGTAAAGGATGTCTCCGGTACAAAGTGTAAAGTATCTGTCCGGTATGGACCTTTTCAACTATTTAGAACCATTTGGTATTTTGTTTTTAGACTACAAAACTGAGAAGAAATTTGGGGTGACCTATTCACGCCATCTGTATTCAATAACTTAGAAATTTCTAAGTCAAAGCAAAGTCTAAAAATCTGGATCTCGCAACGAATATTAGTCATTTGTACTAGGATCTTTTCTGTTCATTCTGAAGTTGCTTAAGTTTACAAGCTGCTGATCTTCAACCACTGGGCGAATAAAAGTAAGCCCTTCGGTTGCGCCAGCTACATCAATTCCTGCTAAGCGAATGTATCGTGTCATAACTTTTTCATCCGTCCAGCCACATATTTTCTTAACGACCGGGGATGTGATTCCAGAATTTAATAGGTGAGTCGCAAAGCACGCGCGAAGCGCATGAAAGCAAACATTATTAATTCCTATTCCAACACAATACTCTCGAAGAATACGAGCAGCCTCACCACGTCGCCACTGACTTATTCTGGGTAAAACATGGGGTCCACTTGCTTGAGTTCGGAGTTCAATCAGTAAAGCTTCGGTTTCCTTATTCATCGGAACTTTTCGCCAATAGCCAGCTTTCGTACATTTTACTAACTTAAGCCTTCCGTTATAAGATTTTGAAACTGTAATAAGCTTGTTATCAAAATCTATGTCGTTCCATTCCAGTGTGTAAAGTTCGCCAGATCGCATTCCCGTGTTCAAAGCCATCGCCCAGATTGGATACCATTCATGATTCATCGCCCTAGAATGTTCTAAAAGTTTTTGAATTTCCAAAAGGCTTAAGATCTGAGGGGGCTTCTCACTGACCATGCGGCCAAGTTCGATTCCGAATGAAGGGCTGTGATGCATGTCTTTAATAAGACCTTCCTCAATTCCCCATTTGTAAACAACATTGATTCCGGATTTCACAGCTTTCAATCGGCTTTTGGAATAACCTCTTTCGACCATGTCCGACAAAACTCGTCGCACATCACTTGGCGAAATGGATTGGCAGGGTTTTTTTAACCAAGCTTCCGTAAATCTTCGAAGTGCAGCTGTATTGTCCCAGATTGTATTTGTTTGAATTGGTTTAGCGCCAAAAATTCCTTTTCTAGCTGCTAGTTCCCATTTTTCAACAGCTTCGCCCCAAGTAACTTCAGCTTTTTCTTTTATCGAAAGTTCAACCGCACATTCGCGGCTTAATTGCTTTTCGAGTATCTGAGCTTCGCGAAGAGTCTTTATCTTGGTTCTAAGCCGCTGTACCCTTACTTCTGGAAGAAGCTTACTTCTAAAATTGATTGATACATCGTACGTAACTTCATTGTTTTCTAATTTTTCTTTTATCGGCATTTAAATCTCCTGTTATCAACGTTTGTTGATTCGATGAGATTGTCGATTTCTTCACGGTGAAAATAATTTCTTCCGCAATATTTTCTGGGCGTTAATTTTCTTCGGTGAGTCATAATTCTAACTGCACCTTTTGAAATCCCCAGATACAAAGCTACTTCGTCTGTTTTGAGCCATCTTTTTATTGTCAAAGAACGAAGCTTCAATTCGATTGGATCATCTGTTTTAAAAGATCCGAAATCCAAAGCTGTTGATAATATATTCATACATCCCCCTCGGGGTTCGAGCAACTGCTGAACCCATTTTTAGTTAATTTTTAATTCGCCCTTTAAAAGCTTTCCAATAAACTGATCCAGAGTAATTTTTCCGTGAGATTTTACAAAATCAGCATGAGCAATACTCAGACGGTCTTTTTCACTAAATGTTTTTTCTTGCAGCGTATTAATTTGTTCGTCAGTTACCAGCCGTAAGGCAACTTCAATAATCTCAGCGTCCCGAACTTTTCTGCCGAAAATCTTTTTATTGGCTTTTTCTTTCAGTGCCTGAAGAATTCTGGCCGATTCTGGGTCTAATTTCTTTAAGACTGTTTTCTTTTTGGTTACGATAACCTTTTTTACTTGTTGTTGATTCTTAGCTGGGTTGTCAATCATCTGATCTGTCTCCATAAACTTACCTCCTGTTATTGTGTTAATGTTGGTTGGTCTAAAATTAAAATTTGAATTTGGATGGGCCCTTCAAGCATAGAGTATTCGGGGGCTTGTTTTAGCTTTTCTGAAAAGCGTTCTGCCGTTTGCGATAAAGCTGCGGTTAAAGCCTTTTTTGCAAATGTATCTTCACTTCTTGATTCAACCGAACTTCCCAAAGAATTCTGGTCACGATTTATGGTGCTGTCCGCGTACCCAGCAGCAGCTGCAGCAATTACCTCCGCAGCAAAAAATTTACCTTCGTTTGACACTAGCTTTCCTTCAAGCCCCAGAATTCCTTTAAAGTCCATGGCAGCTGCTTGGACCTGAAATATATCTTTGCCAAAAGGATCTCGAAATTTTTTAAAATCGATTAAAATACGTTTTGAGTTCCTTTCTAAGCTTGCTTCGCCAAGCAGAACGGAACCTTGAAGAATTCCAGATGTAATCAACGCTCTAACCGGAGACTTAGAATCTTGAAAGGCAAACAATGATTCCTGAACAACTGCAGTTATTAAATCGCCAGTTTTTAAATCCTTAAACCTGATTCCTGTTTTGTTACTTGGAAGAACAATAGGAGACTCTTCGATAGAGATATTTTTGTTTGTCAAATATTCCGAGGGTAAGTTGCCCGGCAACATCACAACTTTTTTATTTTTTTCCGTCTTCTTTTCATCGATTGGAATAGTAGCTTTTTCTGCCACCACTGCAGTTTCTTCCTTTTTAAATAAGTTCATACGGCTTTGTGCAATCGCGGTGTTTACAAAAAGAATTAACGTAATAAATATTTTCATAAAGCGATCCATTCTGATTCCGCCGAGTTATTCAATGTGGGAGGGTAGACTGTTTTTTTAGGATTAATCACACTGGATTCGAGCACTTTAAATGCACTGGATTGGTTTAGGGTTCCAAATCCGCCATTGATTTTGATATAGTCCTGATGTTTTGTTGAAGTTGGTATAATATCGAAAACAAATGTCTTTCGATCTGATTTGATAATCAGGTTTGTTGCAGAAACGTGGGAGTTCTTAAAATACAGCGTTAATTCTTTCGCCGAGACCTGTGAGATTAAAGCTTTGAGCTCATTAGGATTGCCAATGCGAACTTCGATTATATTGTGAGGAAGCTCAAGAACGCTAACAAGGCCGGGTTTGATGTAGATTTTTGAGCTTTCAGATATGTTAAGATATTTAGACTCAATCCTAGGAAGCGCAGCGAAGCTGGGATTAGATGTAAGTATATGTAAAAAGAACACAAAAAAGCCTCTATTTACAATACACACACGATTGTGTATACTAATCCCAGGAGATTCAAAATGGGTGCAGTAAGACTTAATATTTCGCTTCCTGAAAAGACCGCAAAAAAATTGCGAAAAAACGTAAAACCAAGAGAAAGATCTGCTGTAATTGCAGAGGCGCTTGATTTGTACTTTAAGCGAGACGACGCTAAAAGCCTTATCGAAGAAATGATCGAGGGATATATTGCTACTCGAGATGAAGATTTGGAATTGGCTAAAGAAGCCGAAGTTACCTTGATGGACGGTCTTGAAAATGAAGCGTGGTGAAGTGTACTGGGGAAATTTTGATCCCACAGTTGGTTCTGAAATAAAGAAAACTAGACCTTGTCTGATAATATCTAATAACATCGCAAACGAATTTTCGTCCTTAGTTACTGTTTTACCTTTAACTTCGCAAAAATTAGACAAAGTATATAAGCACGAAGTGCTGATCACAAATGATTCAAAGCTAAAAAATGGAAAAATAAAAGTGAACCAAATTCGAGCTTTTGATAAAGCGCGTATCGGGAAGCTTATAACTAAGCTTCCAAATTCAATAATGGATGAGGTCGAAAAATCACTCTTATTACATTTAGGGCTAAGTATTTGATTACAGAGTAACATCAGAAAGCTCCGTTATCTGGTAACTCCAGGGATTTGACTCGGATCGTTCCTGCTTTTTGAAATTCAGCATGACTTTAAGTTTCAAGGATTGTTCATTTAGGCGTGATTTGATATTAATTCTAAGAATAGCTTCCACTTTGTTTTGATCAATGAGATCAATATTTTCCAGTTCCGAAAACTGAGTAATAGGAATCTGATTAAGCTTCGTCTTTAGATCAAAAAGTTTTGATTTTTCTTTTTCCCAAAGGTCTGTGCTCATCAGTTCAGTCGCAAGTCCTAGTCTTTCTGAGAAAGTTTCGACGTTGTAGGTGTAGTATTGATCCAAAAAATACTTAAAAAACTGTTTCAATTCAACTTGCAACACGCGATCTTTTGAATCAGAAATAATTCTGGTTCCGGCCTCATCGATTCCAATGACCAATGTCTTTTCTTTTTTTCCAATTGCAAAACCAGTTGCGACCAGCGCCCAAATAAATAAGCTCACGATCAAGATCCAATGCTTTATTTCTTCTCTGTATAATTTTGATTTAAAAATAATCATAGTTTAGCTCCTAAGCCGATGACTTTTGTTACAACTCCGGATGGTGAAAGAGATTTTAATAAGAACATACAAAAGATAGGCGAGAGCAACTGAAGAACCTGGATAATGACCCAATAGACAACAACGGTTAAGGTTGAATTATCATAAGAATTAAAAAGCTCTTTACCCAGTAAACCAATTAAATTCCAAACGACCGGCCACAAGCTAACTGAAATGATGGAGCTGAAGAAAGCTGCCAGTCCCTTTTCAAAACCAAGGACTGTTGACATAAAAATAATGATTGGTGCAATACTTAAAAGAAGTGCCGTAAAAATTGAATACATACCGTGGGCTAAATTTATAACTACGAAATCGCCAATTTTCGCAATTACTTTAAGGAATTGATATTCAAAGAAAAGTGAACTTAAAAATTCATCTAATTTGCTCTGTGCAACAGTAGCTGGTACAAAAGAAATTTTTTGTGCAATCGAGGCACTAGTTCCATAAATCAATCTGATCAGAAATGGAAAAAGTGATAATAACGCAAAATAAAGGATCATGTCTTTAACGACCGATCCATATTCGTACAAGCTTGCTAACCTTGCCTGAAGACTTACAATTCGCATCACAAAAATAATACCAACCAAACCAATCATTAGTGCTGATACTTTTGTAAAAAGTGAAAAACCAGAAGTCAGAATTACATCTGATACAGGAAAGAATGAATTCATAAGCTCCTTCTTCTAATTTTGAATTTATTATTTTCTTCTGTAACTATTCTGTTAAGAAAGATGTCTTGTTTTGCAATTCGGCCCTTGTTTTCAAGATAACCTAGCAGCTGAATTTTTCGCATGGCCTGAAGTTCGTCCAGCATCATTGAGCTGATTTTCACTTGTTGCAAAGTTGCGATTTTATCTGAGCCTTTAGTTTTAAGTCCAAATACACCAGCTAGTTTTTTTGATATAGAAATGAGCTTTCGCATTTGTCTAATTTTCTGAGACAACGATTTGGTTGTGTTGATGTCGGAATCTAATGTGTACTTAAGATCTTCGTTTGTCCATTTTAGGTCTCGAAGTTGTGAATTTAATTTTTCAAGATTTTGGACCTTGTTATCCAGTTCGTTCGAATCACTTTCAAAACCTAGGTCATTTGCTAATCCATCAACTTCTTCGAATGATTCAGAAGCCGTCCCTAAAAACTCTGAAAACTGAGATAAATCGCCGACAGTTTCAGAAATGCCTTTGGCTGAACTGAATAAACCTGCGGCTGAATTTGCAGCCGTTAAAGTTGTAAACGGGTCGAATGCAAAAATTCGATACGGAGTAAGGCCAGTTAGCAAAATAAATGGTATCACGCTAGACTTAGACATTTTAATGCCTCATCTAGACTAAGTTCAGGAATTGCGAGTCTTAATTTTTTTATTTTAAGTTGATCAGGTTGTGAAGTAGTCAGAGCCCAGTATTCTTCTGACGTAATTTTAACTCTTAGCTTCTTTCCTTTACTTCCAGTTTGCAGAAAGACTTCAGAGTATTCTTTCGGAATGGATTTCAGTTCTTTGATGGATGTCATTTGCGTTTCTGTTAAACTAAATCGGTCTTTGTATTCAGAGGATTTCCCATCAATGCTGAAAAGAAATCGCTGCGGCGAGTTCTCAATTATACCGCAATCACCATTCACAATAAAATCTGTTGAAAGCTGACCAATCAAGACGACTGCATGGCCATACTTCCGAACATTTGCTGTCGAGAATTTGAAAAATTCGAAACAGGTCTTAATGAAGAACGGTGTTTCATCACATATGAGCACCAGGCGCTTTCCGTTCGCTTCGATGCTATCAATGTTGAATTGAGCAAGCACAGCTGCGATTCCAGCTTGAGCAAACTCCGGATCTGCGGCTTGAAATATTTGCGAGAAATTGAAATACCTAAACCGAGTGTTACATAATTTTTCTTGGTTAGTGGTTTTAAATGCAGTCTCATAAATTCCACCAACAGACCATCTTCTTAAAAGACTTCTTCTAGGGAAATCTGTAGCGAAATTGTAAAAATCATTAAGGTCAGGATAAATGGGGTTCGAAAGAATATATTGTTGAATTGATTCTTCGATTTCGGATCTAATTTCTTTGCTAAAACTAGTTTCGCCACTTTCTAATGTGAGAACTGATAAAAATTTGGAAAGTATGCCTATTTTTTCTGAATCGGACGCTTTTGTATTTAAAACCGTGAACGGGTTAATACCAGAAGGTTTATCAAGTTTCATCTCGAACTCAGTTCCGCCAAACAGTTCACACTCTTTTGAGTGAGAGCCACCAACATCGACTTTGATAACTGATATGTTCGGGTCAAACAGCAATGCTTTTGTTAAAAGTCCGGTAAATACGCTTTTACCTTTTCCGCTAGTTCCTACCACAAGTGAATTAAAACAATTAAATTCAGAATTAAAAAGATCGAAGTGACTTAAAGAATGATCGTCTCTTAAAAGGCTCAAAGACCTACATTGTAAGTTATTACTTGTGTCCATTTTGTTAAACAGTGGCAGAAAGGCGGGGAAGGTTTCATCGCTTTCAAGAAGTATCACATGCTGTGTGCTAGCTGGATGACTTGCAATGAAGCTTTCGGCAGCACCAAAAGTTTCAATTTTAAAATCAGAAAACTTATTAAGTTCAGTCAATGCTTGCGACATATCTTTGACCAAAGCATCTTGTGAATTTCTTTTTAAAATAACAAGAAATTCAAATTCAACAAGTTGTGTGCCACGACTGAACTGGTTTTTTATTGAGTCTTCGGTCTCTTTGGACTGCACCTTTGATGAGATGTCATTTTGGCTTGATAACTGTCTCAATCTTTTTTCTAAGATCAACTTCGTGTGAGCACTTGGAAGTCGCTTAAACGACACTGAAACTTCAAAATTATCCAGCTTAGAAAGTGCCAGCGACAGCGAATTTAAGTCTACGTCACTTGCAGATTGTTTCACTAGCCGAATTAGGCCAATAGATTCTGTATCTGATTCAACGCTTTTCGTCGTTTTTACAAGGTCATAATTTATCTTGAATAATTGTAGAATAGACTCTTTGTCCAAAGCTCTAATGCTGAATCCAGAATTTTCGATTACTCGTCTTAATTCTAATAAAGATTCCAATTCCAAAGAAAAATCTGATTTTTGAGAAAATATTGATTTTAAGTTTCGAAAATCAAAAGGACTACCAATGTGGTTTATAAAGAAGAGTATCCTGTTTGTTCGGTATCCGATTTTTGAGACGGCTTCTGTTCGTGAGGTATTATATGGAAAACTATTAGTTCGAAAACTTTTCAGATGAATTCGGGCCAGAATATAAGGATTGATATTTTTAACCAGTGCTGTAACTCGCTGTGAAAATTCTAAAGAATCTTCGGTCTCCAGATCACAGTGAATAATTTCAAAACCAGTACCTATTTTCCCATCATTGGTTTGCCAAAATGTAAGATCATCAACTTCAATAGTTTGTTTTAGTTTCGGTAACATTATGAACCTCTAGTTAATTTTGGTTGGTAGAAAGTAATATTTAAGAAAGTCTCTTAAAAACTTTGGTCTTTGCGTAAGCCTGATTTGAACAAGTAAAACAGATATCAAAGCTGTAATTACGAATGACAAAAGCTCTAGGTTTATCAGGCTTAACAGAGAATGAGAGATGATCAATAGGTATCCAATGCCGCCCAGATCAACTACTGAAAGTCCTAAAAATCCTGATTTTTCATTTAGCACTCTGAGCGTCTTCATATAGATGCACCGAACACTTTTCCCAATAAATTAATAATAGCGGGAGCGCCGAGTACTGCAACTGCACCAACCCCACCGCTAATCAAAAGCATTCGTCCAGCCATCGCGGCACCTAGAGCATATAGAATTCCGCCTAAGGTGATTCCAATACTAATCGCAGCAACACCGATTCGATTAAAAATTGACTGGGCACTTTGAGCGGCATCGACCAAGTCTCTGGCAAGTGCTGCATCCTTTGTCGCAACAAAAACAAGAGCGAAAGCAAAAATAACGTTGATAAATTTCCTCATTTTAATCTCCTTTTTGAGTTGTAGTAGGAAGGATTGCAGGCCTTAACGTGGGCGGAATCAGCTCCATCATTTTATCTTGGTGAATAAGTCGGTTTTCACCATCCTCAATCCACTGATCTAAACTGTAGACTTTCCATTCGCCCGGATTGATCATTGATTTATACTTGTCTGGTATTTTTGAATTCATCATTCCAGATGTTTGGTGCACAAGTTCAGGTGAAAACGCCTTTTCCAGTTCAACTTTCATCTTTTGATTTTCTTCTTTGATACGTTTTGATTCTGTATCTAAATCTGAGTAATAAACCGAGGCCAAACCTGAAGCAGTTCCTGCAGCTCCTGCAAACATAATTCCGTTCGCAAGTTTGTTTTGGTCCCGGCTTTGTCCTGCAATGAATCCGATGGCGGTACCGATCAAAATATGCTGAATAATTTTTTCTTTAGGAGTAGTTGCACAACTTGAAAGTAAAAAATAAGTAATGAAGCAAAGTCTAATTGCAGACATATGCGTCTTCTTTTCTTAGTTTGTAACACAACTGACCAGTTCCGTTTAAACCCCTAGGTCCATTGCTTCTGCCAATCCCGTATCCCATACAGTTGCCATCAAAACCTGAAATCATATGTGGTAAAGGATTCTGGCCAGCACTTAAATTACATTCGCAGGCAATTCCAGGTGCGCCACCCATTCCTGGTTCCAAGTATTTAGTTAAGGCAAAATTCTCATTGTTTTCTAAATTAAGTGAAAAGTAACCGGCATCACCACCTTTACCGCCGCCACCAGCGTTGCAAAAGGCATTGAAATTAACCAAACAGACGGAACCCCGACCATCACCACCATGAACACCTCTCATTACAACAATTAGATGTCCCTTTCCATTTCGTGCAGTAATCGAAATGTTTCCACCTGAATCGCCAGTCTCTTGCCACATTCTTTTGGAGTTTAACGGGTAGGTTTCTATAGTCGCGTCATCTGAAATTACTTCGTCGACATCAAAGCTCATGTTGAAACCTAAAGTTTGCACTAAGGGCTTATTCAGTAAAAAAAGTCTACCACCCTTAAATTTTACATTTTCACTCAGCACAACTTTTTCAGAAAATACGTAATCGAGGGGTATCGTTATTTTTTTCTGTATTTGCATTGAAGCCGCGCCTGAGCCGTCAAATTGTTGTAGTTCGTAATCAATCGATGCACCACCATCAACAAAATCGTCGAAGATATTCATTTTGCCAGAGGTTTGGAAAATTGATTTCCCATTTGCTAAAATTTTTACGGAACCTGAAAGTTTCGACCAGTGAATGGTGACTTTGTATTTATTGGGTGAATCTGTGGGAACAACTTCAAACTTAGTTGTGTCGATCGAAAGTGGTTCGGTCATTTCACTAGCTTTCGACTGAACGGTCTCTTTTTCTTCTTTAAAGAGGCCCTTATCATTACAACCGATTAAAAAAGACAATAGAATACCTATTAAAAGCCATTTAGCTTTTTTCATAAAAACCTCTTTCATTTTTCGTTTCGTAGAGTCCGAAGACTCCCGTTTAAGTTATCCGAATTTCGGATTTTGCTCGGATTTTCCCAGAGCAAATTGGTTCGTTCTCACAGCGCTTAAATTTATTAGTTCATTAAGTTATGTGCGATATGAATACTGAGCGTTATGTTCTTTGTAAAGACAAAAAAACAAATGATTTCAGCTATTTGCGCGTTAAGTATATAACTATATCGCGAATAACTTTATGAATTCGTTAATTTTTTGTTGATACATACAACAAACCATTCTACCTAAAGCTATATAGTATTAGAGGTAAAATTTGAGTTTGAAGAAATCGTTAGGCGAAAAACTAGCAATGCTAGCTAAGTCCCAAGAAAAAAGTCAGGCTGATATTGCTGACTCCATTGGTATGGCGCCATCTCAATTAAATAGATTTTTCAAAGGGCATAGTGATATTTACTCATCGAATGTAATCGAAATTTTAAAAGAACTTGGTTTAGATATTGAAGCAATAGTTACAAAAAAATTAAAAGCTGTCGATGAATCGGAATACGCCGATCCAAAATCACAGAAAGACGCTCTATTTTTTCTATTTAATGAACTTGATGAACTGGGTAAACAAACTTATCTGTCTCAACTTTTATGGGCTGCGAAACTTTCTAAGGGGGATTCGTTTCCAAAAAAAGTCGAAGAACAGATCAAAAGAGAAATGACTCTGATTTAAGGAGAACGATGGAAGTTCAAAACTCGGTAGAAATAAATCCGAAGCCAACCCAAGCCGATTGGGAACAGTGGCTTGGAAATTGGATATGGAGAGCCGTCCAGTGTCTTGTTGAGGCACCTAACTTCAATCCATCACCAAAATGGATTGCGAATCGTCTTGATATCACGATTGAAAAGGCGGTTGAAGCTGTAGAAGGCTTAGAACGTTTGGGTTGTATAGCTCGAGACGGGCATAGTTACAAGATCGTAGAAGCCTGGATGCAGTTAACACCAGCTTCACTAGATAGAAATCGACTTTTGAACGCCCAGTCTAGGATCGCACCTCAATTAATTTCAAAGTTAACATCAGCAGATGCTTTCACGACGCAGTTTTTCTTGGGCGATAAAGAATTAGTAAAAAAGTTTGCTCCTAAGTTCATGGAACTTTTCAAGCAAATGAACGAAGAAGGCACTAAGTTAAACCATAAAGACGTGGTTGCTGCACAAATCTCTTTTGTACAGCTGACAGATGAGAGTAAAGCCGGAGGCTTACAATGAAGAATCTAATTTTAATTATTTCGTTATTTTCAAATTTTGCGCTAGCTGGTAACGGTGGCGGGACAATGATGATTGTTTCTCAAGATAAACTAAATCAGAAGCTGTCAGGCAGTAAGCCGATTGTTTTTGACATGGGTTCAAACAGTGAGGTTTCCAAATTTGCTTATGGCGAATATGACGGAAAAACTTGGAATATTAACCGTGTAGAATCTATCGAGACAATCGATTTTAGAATATTGGAAGCAGTTATTAGATCAAAACAAACTAAAAATTGGGTTGAGGCGAAGTAGCTTTGTCTCTGTTCAAAAGTTTTATGTAAGTTGGAGTAAACTTTAAGTAAATGCTTCAACAATCGGTCTGCCTTGCATTGAATTGATGCTGCTACCCAACAACCAAAGAGCAGTAGCTGAAGTATCAAGCGTCAGAATTCCTTCGTCGTTTAGTTTGCCGATTCGAACACCGTGGCCAGTTACAATCCATGGAATTGTCCAGTTTATTGGTTTGGTTGTGCCATGTGAGCGGCCAGAGCCGCCGTGGTCTGCGGTTATAATCACGGTGGTATCATCTGTAAGACCAGTGTTTTTTATTGCAGAAATGATTGTTCCGATATCTTCATCGACTTTTGCAAAAGCCTTTTTCTGCCGGTCTAAACCCGATGAAAACTCTGATTACGAACTGATTTAAATTAAGTGAATATTGTTTAAAACTTAAAGGGCTTGTTCGGAAGGACCAGCCCTTTTTTGCCATTTACTAGGCGATTGTTTAGCAATTCGAGAAGCCTACGATTAAGCCTCAAATGACCTTGATAATGCTTCCTTTTAGAAGTACTTTAAAATTATGGTCACAAAAACTATAGTAAACATTGGATTAATTTTACTTATTGTTTTAGGGTTTTTCTCAAAATTTCACGTTGACGAGCAATTCGACCAACACCTTAGTTTATCGGAATCTGTAAATGAAGTAACCCTTGTGAATAAATCTGCGGATAAAGTGAATTTAGATTTTAATTTATCATTTATACATACTTGTCACATAGGCCATAGTGGATGTTTCTTTAATTTACCTGTACAGTCCGTTTTGTTGACGACAATTTTTTCAGGTGTTCATTTTGGACATTCGCCAGAATTCAATTATTTAAATCCTTTTCAAAAATTATTGAAAAGACCTCCGCTAACGTAATCCTCAAGTACAAATTAGAACAAAATTTACAATAACTTTTATTCAAGGGGACTATTTTGAAAAAAATAAATTTTTTCTCAATTCTATTTCTATTAGCGTTCGTAGGCTGCACATTTAAACCGCATAGGTCGGACACTTCACCTTCGGCCCAAGCAAATGGTAATAATCAGGTGAAAGTAAGCTTTCACAGCGATGACAAGATTCAGGTAGGAGCAAAAGTTGGAGCCTATTCTAGGCACTGTAGACAGCAGTTAACTACAAAGGGATTTGAAAGAACCGTTTGTGGTACGAAGCTATTTGGTGAGGGAATAATCACAAAAATACTTGTGGCGCAAGTGGCATTGGTAGAGTTCGACTCAGCTGTGGAAATCGATGATACAACGATGTTTGAAGTAAAGTGAATTGTGAAGGGCATTTCTGACGGTATCTGAAATACCCTTTTTTATAAAAATTAATGAACAGCATTGGAGGTTAAATGCATTCACATATGGTTTATGTTTCTTTAGTAATTGTCATTTTATCAGTTAATTCTTTTGGGGCTCAAAAAAGTCAAAGTTGTTCACCGCAAAATTATAGTGAACTTGTAAACTGTGCTGTTACTCAGTCATCCGAAATTAGTATTTCGAATCAACAACTTCGAACAGCAGAAAGTTTGGAAAGCTCTGTGACCCAGTGGGTAAATCCAGATCTTGAAATTGAAAGTATTCAAAAGGGATCTGAAAAGTCCGAAAATTCAGCCTCGCTACTATTTAGCTTGGATGTAAGCGGTAAAAGGAGTGCTCGAGCCGCAGAATCAAGAGCTGAGTTTGAGAAAGCTAGAGCTGTTAATTCTATTTCAGTGGCTCAGGCTAAATTAGAATTGATTTTGAAACTTTATCGTTTAAGTCATTTAAAAACTGAAATTAAAATTGAACAAGAAGCGGTTGGAACTTTTTCTAAAATTATTGAACAATTTCAAAAAAGACCGGCCCTTTCGCCGGAACAAGAGGTGTCACTTTCTGTTTTTAGTATGGCTATGGCAGACCATGAACTTAATTTGGCAGCGCTGGAATCAGAAGATGCGAAGTTAATTCAGGAAATCATCACTTCTACTGGAATTGATAGAGACTTGATTTATAAGAATCTACCATCAAAGAAAAGTACATGGCCACAAGTTAGCTCTCAAAACTCAACTAACAACTCACCACAAATTCGAGTTGCGCAAAGTGAATTGCAAGCTGCAAAAAGTTTTAAAAATAAGATTGATGCAGAGGCATGGTCAGATTTAAAAATTGGTCCCGCTTTAAAACAGGTTAAAGACGCAAGTGTTTCGGAAAATTTTGTTGGAGTAGCGTTGTCTGTACCGCTTCCACTTTTCAATTTAAATGGAGCTGGAAAAAAGTATAGCCAGCAAAAGCTTTTTGAAGCTGAGATGAATTATGAATTTTCGATTAGAAAAGGTCCTGCATTGAGAAATCAATTAGTGAAAAGATACGAAAAAGTGGTTTCATCTTTAAAAAAATCACTCCCTTCAAAGTCTATCGAAGCAAAACATAATCAAATGGAAAAGTTATTCTTTAAAGGACTTGTATCAAGCCCTTTGGTTATTGAAGCTCACAGACAACTTATTGAACTTGAACAAAAAAGAAATGTTTCAGAGTTAAATGCAATTGAGGCTTTAGGTTCGTTGCATATCATAGATAATAATCTTACCGAGGTTTCGTTATGATGAAAATATTAGTTATAATGATGTATTTGGTTGGATTTTGTACATTGGCGAATGCCGTGGATGAAGAAAAAAAATCTCATGAATATGATCACGATACTGACGAACATAAGAATAAAGACAAGTCTAAAGGTCATGACGAAGATAAAGAGGATGATCACGGTGTGGCTGGCGAACACGATGACCACGGAGAGCATGAAGAAGGTGAAGAGAATCCCCAGGTAGGTTCTACTAAGGGAATTTTAGAAGCGAACGAAACGTCAGGGTTCAAACTTTCACCCGAAGCAGAAAAAAACTTTGGGATACAAAAAATTAAAGTTGGTAACGCAACTTTAGTCGAGATTCCTAAAGAGGCGATTTTGACGGCTGTTTCAGAAGTAAATATCTATCGAGTACGCGAGGGGTTTTACAAACGCATTGATTTTATAAAAATGAAGGATGCTAATAATTTAATTTCTGTAAAATCAAAGGACCTTAAATCAGGGGATGAAATTGTTATTCGTGGTTTGGGTTTTCTTCGTATCGCAGAGCTTGCAGCCTTCGGCGGTGCTCCAGAAGGTCATTCACATTAATTAGGAGTTTTTCATGTTAAATAAGATAATTTATTTTTCTATTTACAACAGAGGAGTAGTTCTTTTCTTAACGCTGTTGATGGTTGTTGCGGGTATCTATAGTTTTCAGTCACTTCCGATTGATGCCGTTCCAGATATTACTAACAATCAAGTTCAAATCAATACGGTTATTGAAGGTCTTGCTCCGGAAGAAATTGAACGGACTATCACTTTTCCAGTTGAATCGTCAATGCGTGGCATTGCTGGTGTTGAGCAAGTTCGGTCGATCACTCGTTTTGGACTTTCTCAAGTAACAGTTGTTTTCAAAGATGGTGTCGATATTTTCAGAGCCAGGCAGCTTGTTACTGAGCGTTTGCAAAATGTCTCTAATGATCTGCCAACAAGTGCAAAGCCTGAGCTTGGACCGATCTCTACGGGACTGGGGGAGATTTATCAATTTGTCATCGATTACAAACAAATCGCGACGGAAAAAGATGCAAGA
>JAYTPC010000158.1:0-1030 GCA_043747425.1 Bdellovibrionales bacterium | reverse complement strand
ACCGCGTGCAAGATGCCTATTCACTGCGATGTATGCCAGCCGTTCATGGCGCTGCGAAGATGGCCATCAAATACGCTATCACTGTGTTAGAAACAGAAGCGAATTCAAGCACAGATAATCCGCTGGTGTTTGCTGAAGCAGGAAAAATATTATCCTGCGGAAATTTTCATGGTATGCCGGTCGCACACGCTATGGATTTTGCAGCCATTGCAATTTCATCTTTAGCCAGTATTTCACATGAACGCATTTCAAAATTTATTTCAACACAGATGAGCGAACTTCCGCCGTTCTTAGCACCTAATGGGGGGTTGAATTCAGGTCACATGATCGTGCAAGTGGCCAGTGCCAGTTTAGTCAGTGAAAATAAAGTTTTATCACATCCTGCCAGTGTAGATTCAATGCCCACATCAGCAGAAAAAGAAGATCATGTTTCTATGGGAACAATTGCTGCCAGAAAATTTTCACAAGTTGTGAAAAATGCGCAAAATGTTTTTGCCATGGAATTCTTAGCAGCGACACAGGCCTTAGATATGTTAAGCCCGCTAAAGCCCGCTGCAGGAGTAAAAACAGCTTACGATGTTATTCGTAAGGATGTGCCATTTGCCAAAGAGGACCGTGTTTTTGGTAAAGATGTTGAAAAAATTAGAGCCCTCATTTTAAATGAAAAAATTGTCCAAGCTGTTGAAAAAACAGTCGGTGAGTTAAGTATCTAAAATGTTATTAAATCTTCGAGGTTAAAAATGAAACGTGTTATTCATGCTCCGACAGGAACAAAATTAAATTGTAAAGGCTGGTTACAAGAAGCTGCTTACCGCATGATTCAAAATAATTTAGATCCTGCAGTTGCCGAAAATCCTGATGAATTAGTTGTTTATGGGGGTATCGGAAAAGCGGCTCGTAACTGGGAATGCTACGATAAAATTTTAGAATCTTTAAAAAATTTAGAAAATCATGAAACACTTTTAGTTCAATCGGGAAAACCCATTGGTATTTTACAAACCCATGAAGATGCGCCACGTGTGTTGATCGC